>JAFYLQ010000060.1 GCA_017550105.1 Clostridia bacterium
GTAGAAATAGCTATGGAAGTAGAGCCGGACAGAGGTATGGATTCAGATTCTGTGCTTCAGAAAAAATTTTTTCACTCTATCGATTTTCAACAAATGTCGCATAGCTTGTTTAGGTAATAATAACAAAAAAATTGCCGTTGGTTGACAAACGACAAATCAGGGGAATATAATAAAGCCATTATATATGGAAAAGGATGTTTTTTATGCAAAACAGAAGAAAACGCAGATTTTTTGCTGTTCTGGTTATGTGCATATTTATGTTCACCGTTGGCACCATCTGTTCCTTTGCAGGTAACGATGCTGCTCCGGTTGAAGCACCCGCACAGTCAGACACAAGCTTCACCGTGGTTTACGACGCAGAAGACCCCGATAGCGCTGTTGAATACGATTTAACAGATGGTGATTCGGCTCTTGCTTACGTTGAAAGCTACGCCGACAACCTTGAAGCAGATAAGGAGAACTTTGAAGCTCACACCGACACTGCTATTGACAAGGTTCGCGAAACCATTCCTACATACGCTACCTTTGCAGCACTTCTTGCTCCCATTATTGCTATTGTTCTTGCACTTATAACAAAAGAGGTTTATTCCTCACTTGTTATCGGTATCATCGTTGGTGGTGCTATTTATGCAGGCGGCAACTTTGAGGGTACACTTACTCACGTGGTACAGGACGGCTTTATTGCAAGTATTTCCGACTCCTGGAACGTAGGTATTATTATATTCCTCATCCTCTTGGGTGCTATTGTTGCTATGATGAACAAGGCAGGCGGTTCTGCTGCATTCGGCAGATGGGCTGCCTCCAAAATCAAATCAAGAATCGGTGCTCAGCTCGCAACCATCGCACTTGGTGTTCTTATTTTCATCGACGACTATTTCAACTGTCTTACAGTTGGTTCCGTTATGCGTCCCGTTACAGACTCAAACAAGATTTCACGTGCAAAGCTTTCATACCTTATTGATGCTACTGCCGCACCCGTTTGTATCATCGCTCCCATTTCATCATGGGCTGCTGCAGTTGCAGGCTTTGCAAGAGGCGCAGGTGCAGAAAGCGGTATCAGTCTTTTCATTAACGCTATCCCCTACAACTTCTATGCACTTCTTACCATCGTTATGATGATTTTCCTTGCTATCACAGGTCTTAACTACGGTCCTATGAAGCGCCACGAGGAAAATGCTAAGGAAGGCGACCTTTTCACAAGCGGTACAAGACAGGCTATTGAAGAAATGACAGTAAACGAAAAGGGTAAGGTTATTGACCTTATTTTCCCCATTGTTGTGCTTATCATCAGCTGTGTTATCGGTATGATTTACACAGGCGGCTTCTTCGAAGGCGCAAACTTTGTTGATGCATTCTCAGGCAGTGACGCTTCCGTTGGTCTTGCATTAGGTGCATTCGTATCCGTAATTATCATTATCATTTACTTCCTTATCAGACGTGTTCTCAAATTCAAGGACCTTATGGAATGTGTGCCCGAAGGTTTCAAGGCTATGGTTCCCGCTATTATGATTCTTGCTTGCGCATGGACTCTTAAGGCTATGACCGACTCTCTCGGTGCAAAAATCTTCATTTCACAGCTTGTTGAAGGTAGTGCAGGTGCATTCCAGGCATTCCTTCCTGCTATTATCTTCCTTGTTGCTGTTGGTCTTTCCTTCGCTACAGGTACATCCTGGGGTACATTCGGTATTCTTATCCCCATCGTACTCAGCGTATTCTCTGCAGACAATCCCCTTACAATCGTTTCAATTTCCGCTTGTATGGCAGGTGCCGTTTGCGGTGACCACTGCTCACCCATTTCCGACACAACAATTATGGCTTCCGCAGGTGCTCAGTGCGACCACATCAACCACGTTTCAACTCAGTTACCCTATGCATTAACCGTTGCAGGTGTTTCCGCAGTCAGCTACGTAATAGCAGGCTTCATCCCCTCATGGTATATTGCACTTCCCATTTCATTGGCACTTATGATTGGTACCTTGGTTGTAATTATGTTGGTTACAAAGGCAAAACAGAAAAAAGCATAAGTTAAAAACCTCCGCTTTGGCGGAGGTTTTTTTATTTATATTTATTTAACTAATTCATAGTTAATATATGATATAATGTAGAAAAATTTATTTCATCGGAGATGCTATGAATAAGAATAAAAAAGACATAATTATAAAAAATCTTAAAAAATTCAAGATAACTAATTTTCTTATGCTTACGGTGGCGGGTATTATCAACGCTATTGGTGTTACAATGTTTCTTAGTCCCGTTAAGCTTTACGACAGCGGTATTTCGGGCACCTCTATGCTTCTGGCAAAGGTAACACCCGAATTTTTCACCCTTTCAATTTTCCTTTTAATTTTAAATATTCCCCTTTTCCTTTACGGACTTAAAAAGCAGGGTGTTCATTTTACCGTATACGCCATATACACCGTCGGCATTTACTCCCTTTGTGCATGGCTTATTACGGACGTTTTACCCATTGACGTTAACATAGCCTCGCCCCTTGCAGGTACCGACCTTTTATTATGTGCTCTTTTCGGCGGTGCTATTTCGGGTATCGGTAGCGGTCTTGCCATACGCTTTGGCGGTGCAATGGACGGAATTGAAGTTATGGCGGTGGTTTTTGCCAAAAAAATCGGTGTCACCGTAGGAAGCTTCGTAATGGTATATAACATAATTCTGTACGTAATATGCGGTATCGTTCTTAAAAGCTGGATTTTACCCCTTTACTCAATCGTGGCGTACGGTGCGGCACTTAAAACCGTTGACTATATCGTTGAAGGCTTTGACCGAGCCAAATGCGCTATGATAGTTACCACAAAGCCCGAGGATATCTGCTACATTCTTTCAGAGGTTTTTGAAAGCGGCTCAACTAAAATTGAGGTTCGCGGGGGATATTCAAACAGAGAAAAAACAATGGTCTACTTTATTGTAAACAGATTTCAGGTTACAAAGCTTAAAGAAATTGTTCACGAAACAGACCCCGGTGCATACATCACCATAAGTGAGGTTGCAGACGTATTTACGTCAGAGCATCAGGATAAGAAGGAATAAAAAAAGCTCCTTGCATTTCTGCGAGGAGCAATTTTTATTATTTCATTGCATTTTTAAGGAAGTCAACTGCCGCACGGATGTCAACCTCGGGCTTGTCGCCAACCTCACGCTCGATTGTGAGGAAGCCGTTATAGCCGATTTCCTCAAGAGCCGCAAGATAGTTTTGCCAATTTACACTACCCTCACCAAGGGGAACCTCAAGGAAGGAATCATCTGTAACAATAACGTCCTTTTTAATTCCGTAAACGATTTCGGGGTCACGGTAGAAAATCTGCTTACCGTCCTTAGCGTGGGTATGAACGATGTATTTTTTAAGGTTATGTACTGCACCAACGGGGTCGTCACCTGTAACCATAACAAGGTTTGCAGGGTCAAGGTTAACACCAACGCCTGTGGAATTAAGGCTATCAAGGAAGCCCTTGAGCACTGCACTTGTTTCGGGACCTGTTTCAACTGCAAAATGTGCATCGATTGAATCTGCATATTCTGCAAGCTCGTGGCAAGCCTCCTGCATAATTTTATATCTGTCGTGATTGGGGTCTGAGGGAACAACACCGATATGGGTTGTAACTATATCTGTTTCAAGCTCCTTTGCAAGGTCAAGAATTCTTTTAGATTTTTCCACTCTTTCCTCATTAAGGTCCTTGTGAATAAATCCGCCGCCGCCAAGGTCACCGCAAAGAGCAGAAATAACAAGACCGTTTGATTTTACAAGGTCAAGAAATTCCTTTCTTTTTGCGCCTACAAGGTTTTCGGGAGCCATTTCGCCCCTTGTTGCGTAAACCTGAATACCCTGTGCACCGCATTCTGCAGCCTTTTTAACTGACGTGGGAATATCAGTTCTGAAGGAGTTGATTATAATACCTATGGGAAACTGCTTCATAATAATACCTCTTATTTTTTATTTTTAGATTCAAACGAATCAAATTAACTTATTTTTTGCCCTTTATTTTATTCCAATATTCCTTTGCGGCTTGCTCCTGCTTATTATCGCCGTAAAAATAATATTGCTTAGTTTTAAGTGCATCGGGCAAATACTGCTGCTCCACCCAACGATTGGGGTAATCGTGTGGGTACATATAAAACTGACCCTTTACCGCCGCATCGTCACCGTCGTAATGCATATTCTGAAGCTGACGGGGTATGGGGCCGCTTTTTCCCCTTTTAAGGTCATCCATTGCCTCTATAACCGCATTATGGGCAGTATTTGACTTAGGGGAGTTACAAACTAAAACAACCGCATCTGCAAGGGGAAGACGTGCCTCGGGCATACCAACCTGCAGGGCAATGTCCGTTGCCGCCTTGACTATTGGTAAAATCATGGGGTAGGCAAGTCCTACGTCCTCGGCGGCACACACAAGAAGCCTTCTTATGGCAGAGGTCATATCCCCTGCTTCAAGAAGCCTTGCAAGGTAATGAATTGCAGCATCCGGGTCGGAGCCTCGCATTGATTTTTGAAAAGCGGATAAAATATCGTAATGCTCGTCACCCTCTCTGTCGTACTTCATAGCACTTTTTTGGGTGAGTGATTTTGCACTTTCAAGAGTGATTACTCTTTTTTCGCCTTCTTGGGGCTTTTTTGCGGCTAAAACGCAGAGTTCCACCGCATTGAGGGATTTACGTACGTCACCGCCACAAGCGTTTGCTATGTGCCTTGTAACGCCCGTTTCTACGTCGAAGACTTCATTTTTCTCTTCTGCAAGAAGCTTAAAGCCCCTGATAACTGCATTTTCAACCTCATCGGGTGAAACGTATTTGAATTCAAACACGGAGGAACGGCTTAAAATTGCGCTGTAAACGTAGAAATAGGGATTCTCAGTTGTGGAGGCTATAAGTGTAATTGAGCCGTCCTCTATGTACTCTAAAAGAGTCTGCTGCTGCTTTTTATTAAAATACTGAATCTCGTCAAGATACAAAAGAATACCGTTGGGTGCGGTAAATGAATTTAAATCATTCACAATATCCCTAATATCCTGTGTACCTGCAGTAGTACAGTTGAGCTTACGAAGTGTACGGTCAGTCTTTTTGGCTATCATTCGGGCAAGGGTGGTTTTACCCGTTCCCGAGGGACCGTAAAATATCATATTGGGAAGCTCACCCGACTCAATGATATTACGAAGGGGCATATTTTCACCTATAAGGTGCTTCTGCCCTACAATATCATCAAGGGAAACGGGTCTTATTCTGTCTGCTAAGGGTGTATGCATTATATCACCTGAATAAACTTATTTCGATTAATCCTACAATTATAGCTAAAATTAGGGGAAGAGTGCCGTAGCGCTTAAATAAATAAAGCTTCAGCTTGTCCCCTTCAAGTCCCTTTTTTTCTGCATCCTCAATGTTTTTACGTAGTTTTTTAAGGTAAATTTTATTGCCAAAAATACACAATAAAACCTTGGGAGCATAGCGTATTGCATAAGTAAGAACGGTAAGATACATAGGTACGGAAAAGTTATTTAATGCTACAATCAGACGCTTTTGAGCATCGGTTAAATCCTCACCCATTTCTTCGTACATTAACCATTCATAATCTGCATAAGCTTCGGGATTTTCGGTTATTTCAACACTGCAATCGTTGACTGCAGTAATTAAATCGGTATTACTGTAAATATTGTAAAAGCTGAGACCGAAAAAGAGTAAATATCCTGCAAAAATTAATGCGGAAATCTTATACATTTTACGGTAAAGTGACCATGCAAAGGGGAATAAAAACGCTATTGCGTTAAGTGATAAGCCCTTACTTAATGAGCTGATAACTGCAAATCTCGGCATATAATAATTTTGGTTTTTGCCAACTGCAGCCTCAAAAAGTGAGGAATGCTTGCCCTCAATTAAATGGTCCTGAACTGCACTGAATTTTATGAAGCCGGGAAGCCCTTTTTCGTTGATTTTAAAGGGGTTTTCGGCTTTTTGATTATTTGAATCCGACTCGTCGGAATGAGAAATTTTTTCAGTTTTTTCCTCAGGATTTTTATAATTTTCGGCTACGCTGTTATCAGTACCGTGCAACGCCTCGTTAAAGCATTTGCCCAGACTCTTGTAGCATTCGCGATGGTGTGGAGTACCACATTCGGGACATACCACAACGTCATCATTTTCAGTAAAGGTTTTGTTACAAACAGGGCAATGAAATTTAGTAAAATCCATTTTTTATCTCTTTTCTTTTAACGGATATTCTTCCAAAAATAGGATATCCGAATTCATTTTAAATTTTACAGTATTACCATATAAATTGCAATACGAAAAGCTGTTAATTTTTTAAAAATTTTGAACAATTTTTGTCAGTTATTTTTGATTTTAGGTTGAAATGCATATATATATATGTTATAATTTAATGGAATATATTATAGTTATTTATATATACATTATAAATGTAAAATTTTGGGGTGAATTTATTGGATAATATCTACTCTTTATGGGAGGAAATTTTAAAAGAACTTTCAAACTCCGTTTCCTCTGCAATAATGACAAAGTGGATTACGGCTTTGGTTCCTGTTTCCTTTGATGACGATTGTCTTACTCTTGAAACGTCAACGGAATTTACAAGGGGAATCGTAAAACGTTTTGTTCCTCAGATACAGATTGCGGCAGAAAACGTGCTTGGATTTGAAATTAAGGTTAATTTAATTGTGGACGAAAAAACGGCTCAGACTCAGGATAAGCCCGACGGTAAAACTTTTGCCTCCGGCTTTAGTGAGGTTCACGGCGAAACTGCTTCAAGAAATTTTGAGCCCACCTTCTCAAACTTCATTGTTGGTAACACTAACCAGTTTGCATACGTTGCGGCAGTTGCGGTTACAAACAATCCCGGTAGCGTACATAACCCCCTTTTCATTTACGGTGAATCGGGTCTCGGTAAAACCCACCTTTTAAAGGCTATTCGTGCCGAGCTCAAAAGCACCCGTCCCAATATGAATATTCTTTACACAAGCGGTGAAAATTTCCTTAACGAAATGATTAACCACATGGGCGAAAAAAATATGGGTGAGTTCCACAACAAATACAGAAACGCTGATATTTTACTTATGGACGATATTCAGTTCATCGGTAAAACAAGCGTCGCACAGGAGGAATTCTTCTACACCTTCGAGGCTCTTATAAATCAAGGCAAACAGATTGTTCTTACATCTGACCGTCCGCCCAAGGATATTCCCACACTTGAGGAAAGATTAAGAAGCCGTTTTGTGCAGGGTCTTTTAGCGGATATTCAACCACCCATGCTTGAAACACGAATTGCAATTATACGTCGCAAGGCTCAAGCATTTGAAATGAATATTGCCGATGACGTAGTTGAGTTTATTGCAGAAAGGCTTAAAAACAACGTTCGTCAGATTGAGGGTGTTGTTAATAAGCTTTATGCCGTTTATTCAATTGACGGTAATCCTCCCACAATAGGCGTGGCAAACGACATCATAAAGGACATTATTTACTACGCTCAGCCCACGGAAGTTACCATAAATAACATCATTGATAAGGTTGCCGCTTCATTCGGTGTTACACCAGAAGATATACGTTCCGAAAAGAAAAAGGCTGAAATTTCCAACGCCAGACAATTCGCAATGTATATTATGCGTGAGGTTACAAACCTTACTTATGAAGAAATAGGTGCTCAGTTCGGCGGTAAAAAACACTCAACAGTTATTTACTCAATTGAAGCCTCCGAAAGTAAAATGGAGGACAACCCCCAGCTTAAAACCACCGTTTACGATATTATGAAGAGTATCAAAGACGAAAAGAACGATTAAATAAAAACCAATTTATAAACAATTTAAACACTAATGTTCAAAAAGTTATCTACATTATAAACATTGACTTTTTAAGGCTTAAATTTACTGACATAAGCTAACATTTTTCCTACATTGGAAAATAATTGAATAACCCTTGAAAAATAAAGGAAAATTCAAGCTTTCTACAAATTAACAATCACTACTACTGCTACTGTTTAATTAATTATTTTTGCCGTAAAAAATCATTTTATTCTCACACAGGAGGTTAAATTATGAAATTTACTTGTAACACATCAATTCTTGCCGAGGCTTGTAACATAGTTCAGAGAGGCGTTCCTCAGAAAAGCACAATCCCTGCAACTGAAGGTATTTATATTCAGGCTAAAAATTCAAGACTCAACCTTACAGGCTACGACCTTGAGGTAGGTATCACAACATCAATTGACTGCTCAACTGAAACAGAGGGTAGCATAGTACTTAATGCTCGTCTTCTTTGCGATATTTTAAGAAGATTACCCGGTGCCGCAGTTACAATTAACGTAGATTCACATAATCTTTGTAAAATCACTTCCGGTGAGGCAGAATTTTCACTTGTGGGTATTCCTGCAAACGATTATCCCGAGCTTCCCACAGTATCCGGTGGTCTCCCCTTCGCAATTAAACAAAAAGTTTTACGCGATATGGTAAAGCAGACAATCTTCGGTGTAGCAGTTCAGGATATTAAGCCTGTTCACAAGGGTATTAAATTTGAGGTTGAAAATAACAATTTAAGACTTATTTCCTGCGACGGCTTCAGACTTGCAATCAGAAATGAAACAATCGAATATGCAGGTGACGATATGACCTTTGTTGTTCCTGCAAAAACTCTTTCAGAGGTTATTAAGCTTGCTGATAACGATGATGAAAACGTTACCTTCTCCATCGGCAAAAAGTTTATTCTTTTTGAAATCGGTAATTACAGAATAATTTCAAGACTTCTTGAAGGTGAGTTCTTCAACTATAAAAACGCAATTCCCGCTCAAAGCACAACTAAGGCAAGAGTAAACGTTAAGCTTATTCTTGACAGCGTTGACAGAACCTCTCTTCTTATTACAAGTAAAATTAAGAGCCCCATTCGTTGTGTATTTGATGAGAATACAATTAAAATTTCAAGTGCAACCGCTCTTGGTGCAGCTAATGATAAAATTCCTGCCGCAATTGAAGGCAAAAGAGTTGAAATCGGCTTCAATAACACATATCTTACAGACTGCTTAAGAACAGTTGATGCAGATGAAGTAAATATTGAGCTTTCAAGCCCTGTTTCACCCATTATTATTAAACCCATTGAGGGTGACAGCTTCATTTTCCTTATCATTCCCATGAGATTAAAAAATGAAAATATAAGCTGATAAAGTTTTGAACAATTTTTTTGAAAGAATGTCTAAAAATATGAGAATAAGAGTTAAACCTGTTCAGAAGGAACATCAGGAATTTATTTTAAAAGGTGATTATATAAGACTTGACGACCTTTTAAAAAACGTAAGCGTTGTTAACACCGGCGGCCATGCAAAAATAGTAATACAGGACGGCGAGGTTAAGGTAAACGGCGAGGTTTGTACTATGCGAGGCAAAAAATTACGCCGTGGTGACAATGCGGAATATGAAAGGATTATATACGATATCGTATGATTTCCTTTTTCGGAGGAATGTATGAAAATAAATTCAGTTGAATTGAATAATTTCAGGAATATTTCCTCCATTAAATTAGAGGCAACGGACGGAGTAAACGTTCTTTACGGAGAAAATGCTCAGGGTAAAACAAATATTCTTGAAGCAATCTGGCTTTTTACAGGCTGTAAAAGCTTCAGAGGTGCAAAGGACCCTGAGTTTATAAAATTCGGTGAGGATATTGCTAAAATAAAGCTTTCCTTTTCCGATAACGTAAGGGAAAAAAATTCTAAAATAGTTTTTGGTAACAAAAAAAAGAACGTTTCTCTTAACGGTATTCCATTAAGGTCATCGGCAGAGCTGATAGGTACATTTTACGGTGTAATTTTTTCACCCACTCACCTTTCGCTCATTAAAGACGGTCCATCTGAAAGACGTAAATTTTTAGATACCGCACTTTGCCAGTTAAAGCCCTCTTATGCGGAGCATTTAGCGGGGTATAAACGCTCATTAATGCAAAGAAATGCTCTGTTAAAGGATATTCACTTAAATTCCCAGCTTTACGATATGCTTGATTCTTGGGATGACAGTCTTGCAAGGTATTCGGCGGCGGTTATTTTAGAAAGGCTTAAGTACATAGATATACTTTCGCAGTACAGCAAGGAAATTTATTCGGGAATATCCGAATATAAAGAGGAATTTTCCGTTTCTTATTCAAGAAAGGATATTACCAATATAAACATTTCGGTTCACGATTTATATCTTAACGAGCTTGAAAAAATAAAAGAAGCAAGAAAAGAAGATATTTTAACAAGAAGCACAACCGTCGGCCCTCACAGAGATGACCTTGATATACGTATAAATGACGTAAGCGCCCGTTCCTTTGGTTCTCAGGGACAGCAACGCTCCTGTGCTTTGGCTTTAAAATTGGGCGAATCCGAAATAATAAAAAAAATCACGGGCGAAACCCCCGTGGCATTACTTGATGACGTTATGAGTGAGCTTGACGAAAAACGTCAGGACTACGTTCTTAACCATATAAACGACAGACAGGTATTTTTAACCTGTTGCGACCCGTCACAGGTGCTAAGGCTTTGTACGGGCAAATCCTTCCTTATAAAAGGGGGAGAATTAAGTTAATGTTTATTCATATCGGTCACGATACGGTTATTGTGGATAAAGAAATAATAGGTATTTTTGATATGGAAAATACAACCGTTATGAAAAAGACCATTGATTATCTCAATAATGCAGAAAAAAATAAAAGGGTCCGCAACGTTGCGCCCTTTGAATTACCAAAATCCTTTATAGTTTGTGAGGAACCTAAGGGAACTGTTATTTATATATCCCCTGTTTCCGTCGGAACTATATTAAAACGAATAGAATCTGCCAAAAAATCAGATTTTAAATTTTAGTAAATAATTATTTTTATATAATTTGAATTTTTACGGAGGTCAGTATTTTGGACGAAATTATTAAAACCGAAGCAGAGCTTCGAGAAGAAGCTTTGGAAAATTCAATAGTTATTGATGACAGCGAGAATTCCATTGATACCGTGGTTACTGAAAAGTACGATGCAAGTGCCATTCAGGTTCTTGAAGGTCTTGAGGCGGTTAGAAAAAGACCCGGTATGTACATAGGTTCAACAGGTCCCAAGGGACTTCACCACCTTGTATATGAAATTGTGGATAACTCAATTGACGAGGCACTTGCAGGCTTCTGTACTCATATTGAGGTTGAAATTCTTCCCGGTGATATTATTACCGTTCGCGATAATGGTCGTGGTATCCCCGTTGGTATTAATGAGCAGCAGGGTCTTCCCGCAGTTACCGTTGTACTTACCGTTCTTCACGCCGGTGGTAAATTCGGCGGTAGTGGTTACAAGGTTTCCGGTGGTCTTCACGGTGTTGGTTCTTCCGTTGTTAACGCTCTTTCCGAGTGGTTTGAGGTTGAGGTTTCACAGGACGGCCACGTTCATTACCAGCGTTTTGAAAGAGGTAATCCCACCTGCGACCTTAAGGTTATCGGTGATACTGACGAAACAGGTACTCTTATCAGATTTAAAGCTGACCCCGAAATATTTACTGAAACTACTATTTATGAGTATGAGGTTCTTGAAAGAAGACTCAGGGAACAGGCATTCCTTAACGCAGGTCTTTCAATTTCACTTACTGATAAACGTAACCCCGAAGAAATAATTGAGCAGGTTCATTGCTATGAGGGTGGTATAAGCTCCTTCGTTGAATTTGAAACAAAAAAACGTGGTCTTACTCCCCTTCACGAAAATCCCATTCATTTTTCTGCAGTCAGCGGTGACCGTGAGGCTAATATTGCTCTTATGTACAACGACAGCTACAACGAATTATTGTTGAGCTTTGCAAATAACGTTCGTACAATTGACGGTGGTACTCACGAAAACGGCTTCAAAACTGCTTTAACAAGGGTTTTCAATGAATACGGCAGAAAATATAAGCTTTTAAAGGATAATGATAAGAACCTTTCAGGTGATGACGTTCGTGAGGGTCTTACTGCAGTTATCAGCGTTAAGCTTACAGAAGCACAGTTTGAAGGACAGACAAAGGGTAAATTGGGTAATACCGACATTACTCCCCTTGTTTCAAAATGTGTTTATGAAAAGCTTTCAACTTATTTTGAAGAAAATCCAACTGAAGCAAAGGCAATTTTCAGCAAGGCTCTTGATGCATCTCGTGCAAGAGAGGCTGCAAGAAAAGCAAGAGACAGTGCAAGAAAATCCGTGCTTAAAAGCAATTCACTTCCCGGTAAGCTTGCAGACTGTATTGATAAAGACGCTACAAAAACTGAAATTTACATCGTCGAGGGTGATTCTGCGGGTGGTTCTGCAAAGGCAGGCCGTGACAGAATGATTCAGGCAATCCTTCCCCTTTGGGGTAAAATGCTCAACGTTGAGAAGGCACGTGTTGATAAGGTTATAGGTAATGATAAGCTTACACCCGTTGTACTTGCTCTCGGTACGGGTATCGGTGAGGATTTTGATATTAATAAGCTCAGATATGACAAAATCATTATTATGGCCGATGCCGACGTTGACGGTGCTCATATCAGAACACTTCTTCTTACCTTCTTCTTCCGTTATATGCCCGAGCTTATTAAACAGGGTCACGTTTACCTTGCTCAGCCCCCTCTTTATAGATTAAGTAAGGGCAAAAGCCACCATTACGCTTACTCTGACGAGGAAAGAGACGAAATTCTTGAGGAGCTCGGCACAGGTATTTCAATCCAGCGTTATAAAGGTCTTGGTGAAATGGACCCCGAGCAGCTTTGGGAAACAACAATGAACCCCGAAACAAGACTTATGCTCAGAGTTACCATTGAGGACGCTGAGGCGGCAGACGAAACCTTCTCAATCCTTATGGGTGACAAGGTTGAGCCCCGCCGTGAGTTCATTGAGAAAAATGCTAAATACGTTAAAAATCTTGATATTTAAGAAAGGGAGGATTAAAAAATGAGTGAATTCAATGAAAAAAATGAAGGCGTAACTCAGGGCGTTAATAATCTTCCTGACCCTTATGCAAATCAAAAAATTATAAACGTTGAAATCAACAAGGAAGTAAGAACTGCATTCCTTGACTATTCAATGTCCGTTATTACCGCACGTGCTCTTCCCGACGTACGTGACGGTCTTAAGCCTGTTCACAGACGTATTCTTTACACTATGTATGAGAACAGTCTTTATCCCGATAAGCCCCACCGTAAGTGTGCGGATACAGTCGGTTCAGTTCTTGGTAGATACCATCCCCATGGTGACGCATCTGTTTATGATGCAATGGTACGTCTTGCACAGGATTTCTCAATGAGATATATGCTTGTTGACGGTCACGGTAACTTCGGTTCAATTGACGGTGACCCCCCTGCTGCATACCGTTATACTGAGTCACGTATGAGCAAAATGAGCCTTGAAATGCTCACGGATATTGAAAAAAATACCGTTGATTTTGTTCCTAACTACGATGACCGTCTTAAAGAGCCCACTGTTTTACCCTCAAGATTCCCCAACCTTCTTGTTAACGGCTCACAGGGTATTGCGGTTGGTATGGCTACCAACATTCCCCCTCACAATCTTGGTGAGGTTTGCGGTGCAATTGAATGCCTTATTGATAACCCCGAGGCAGAGCTTGAGGACCTTATGGAGCATATTCAGGGTCCCGACTTCCCCACAGGCGGTATTATTATGGGCAGAGCAGGTATCAGAGCCGCTTATGCTACAGGCCGTGCAAAGGTAATTGTACGTGCAAAGACCGATATTGTTGAGGCTAAAAACGGTAAATTTAAAATTATCGTTACTGAAATTCCTTATATGGTAAATAAGGCAAGACTTATTGAGTCAATTGCCGACCTTGCCAAGGAAAAAAGAGTTGAAGGTATCGACGATATCAACGACTATTCATCTGATAAAACAGGTATGCATATTGAAATTGAGCTTAAGCGTGACGCTAACCCTCAGGTTGTTCTTAACAAGCTCTTTTCATACACTCAGCTTCAATCTACCTGTGGTGTAATTTTACTTGCACTTGATAACGGTCAGCCCAAAATCCTTACTCTTAAGGAAATTTTAGAAAAATACATTAACCATCAGTGCGAAATTATCGTAAGAAGAACTCAGTTTGACCTTAAAAAGGCTCAGGACAGAGCCCACATTTTAGATGGTCTTGCTAAAGCTATTGACATAGTTGACGATATTATTGCCACAATCCGTGCTTGTAAGGGCGGTCAGGCAGAAGCAAAGGTCGCAATTATGGAAAAATTTGATTTTGATGAGCCTCAGGCAGCCGCAATTGTTGCCTTCCGTTTAGGTCAGTTGGCAGGTCTTGAAATTCTCAAAATTACAAATGAACTCAACGAATTAAGGGAAAAAATCAAGGATTACGAGGAAATTCTTGCATCACACAGCCGTGTTCTTGAAATTGTTAAAACAGAGCTTAAGGCTATCAGTGATAAATACTCAGATGACAGAAGAACCGCTATTGAAAACGTTAGCGGTGAGGTTGATATTGAAGACCTTATTCCTGAAGAGAAGTGCGTTTACACTTACACAAGTATGGGTTATATCAAGCGTCAGCCCGTTGATATTTTCTCAATTCAAAATCGTGGCGGCCGTGGTGTTAAGGGTATGACCCGCCGTGAGGATGACGTTGCAGAAACAATGTTTATTGCATCATCACACGACATTATTATGTTCTTTACAACCCGAGGCAGAGCCTACAGACTTAAGGGTTATGAAATCCCCGAGGGAAGTAAAACAAGCAAGGGTACTAATATAGTTAATATTCTTCCCCTTGAAAGCGGCGAAAAGGTTTCCGCTATGCTTCAGATTCCCAAAGAGGACGATGGCTACTATCTTTGTATGGTTACCCGTAAGGGTCTTATTAAGCGTTCATCCCTTGATATTTACAGAAATATAAGAAAAAATGGTATTATTGCCGTTACCTTAAGGGAGGATGACGAGCTTGCATGGGTTAAGCTCACCTCCGGCAACGACGATTTACTTGTTGCTACTAAGAAGGGTATGTGTATCCGCTTTAACGAAAACGATGCAAGACCCTTGGGCAGAACTGCAAGCGGTGTTAAGGCAATTACTCTCAACAGCGGTGACGAGGTTGTGGGTATGAGTGTTATGAAGGAAGGCGGCAAGCTTCTTACAGTAAGCAAAACCGGCTACGGCAGAATCAGTGAAAATGACAATTATCGTACTCAGTCAAGAGGCGGTAAGGGTCTTAAGAACTACCACGTTGATAAATACGGCGATATTGCCGCAATCAGTGATATTTCCGAGGATGATGACATTATCCTTATTTCACAGGGCGGTATTATCATCAGAATTCCGGCAAGTGCAGTCAGAGTATGTGCAAGACCTTCAAAGGGCGTTCGTGTAATGAAGCTTGGTGAAGGTGATATAGTAGTTACTCTTTCAACAACCGAGCACGATGAAGCAGAGGTTAACGGAACTGTTGAGGATGACGGAACTGCGACTGAAGGAGCAGGGGATACATCCGGCGACAATGAAGACGTGGGCACACCTGAAGACGTAGCAGACACAACGGAGGAATAATTTATGTCTGACAGAAATAATCGTGACATTAATCAGGATTATCTTGATTTGTTAGGTGAATATGCTCAGAGGGAACAGGAAGAAAGCTACCCAACAGAAAGAATTGATGAAAATTTTTATAATGACGATAAAGAGTTTTCATCAATGGAAACCGAAGCATTGAAAACACGTGTGGATTTAAGTGTTTTTGATGACGAAAAGCCTTTAACAAGGAAGGTTTCGGCTCCTCCTATGGTAAAAGTGCGTGAGCCTAAGGAAAAAAATCCCTTTAAGCGTTTTGGTAAGTGGTTTAAAAATCTTTCTACCGTCAAAAAGGTACTTTTCAGCATACTTGCGGTTATTCTTGCAATTCTTATTGCCTTATTCGGCGCAGGCGGTGTTTTTGTAGCTCAAAAATTGTCACTTCTCGGTACTTCCTTTGGTGATGAAGATGATGATGTTATTTATGAGGAACAGGATTTTGCAGATATTGAAATAGATATCGGCTCAGCAGGCTTTAAGCAATCACTTATAGATTGGGCAACCATCGGCAACGACAGAAAAATGTCCAGCAAGAACGTTATTAACGTGCTTCTTATAGGTGCCGATAGCCGAAAAGGTAAAAATGAAGGCAATACGGACGTTATGATGTTAATTTCCGTAAACAAAAAGACCAAGGAGCTTAAGCTTGTATCCTTCTTCAGAGATAGCTACCTTTACGTTGAGGGCAATAAAAATGCATATTGCACCAAATTGAATGCCGCATATTCAATGGGTGGTCCCGAAACACTTATTAAAACCATTGAAAATAACTATAAAATCGAAATTGATAACTACGTTATGGTTAATTTCGAGTCGTTTACTGAAATAGTTGATGCAATGGGCGGTGTTACGGTTGACGTACAGCAATACGAGGCAGACTATAACTATAAAAAGTTTAAGGTTGAGCTTCCTGTTGGCGAGGACGTTACACTTAATGGTGAACAGGCGCTTTGCTTTGTTCGTATAAGAAACTGTGATGCAGACGGTGACGTTAGCCGTACAAGAAGACAGCGTATGGTAATCGAGTCAATGATCAGCCGTATAAAAAGTGCGTCTGTCAGTGATTTGAATAAGTACATAGACTTGCTTTTACCCTACGTTGACACGGGTTATAAGAAAACCGAGATTGTTTCAATGGGTATTAAAGCACTTACCGGCGGTTGGGCAAATTATGAAAGAAAGCAGCTTCAGATGCCACCCGAGGACTGTCGTACAAGCGGTAGTGCTAATATGTGGATTTGGGTTGTTGACTATGAGTTAGCGGCACATAAGCTTCAGATGGAGCTTTACGGTCAGTCAAATATCGTAATTGCAGAGGATAGGGTATCAATTATTGACGTTTACCGCGGTGCAAACTATACGGGAACAAGCAATTCGGATAGTAATTCCGCAGAGGTGGTAACAACCACTGGTCCCGTAATTACAACCGAGCCTCAGACAACTGAAGAAAACGTTACGGAAAATAATCAACCCACTGAAGACGTTTCAGAGGAGAATTCTGAAAATCTTGAGGTTTCAGATGATATCAATGACACGCCTACCGAGGAAAATACGGAAGAAATAGTTGTTCCGCCTGAAACGGAGCCCGTTACAACACCACCTGAAACAGAGGTGCTTGTATAATGGGTAAGAAGGAAAGTAATTACGTAAAAAAAAGAAAGGCCTATTACGGCTTTGCCAAGGATTACCCCGGTAATCTTGGTTCTAATAAATACGTAATAGGTGATAGCCTTACGGTAAGGCGTAATGAAACTATACGAAAAATTATTACGGCAGTTTTAATTGTATTACTTTTTATAGTAACCTTTGTTACAACAACCGTCTGCCTTGAAATTTCAGAAAAACCAAAAGAAAAAGCATCGTACTCGGAAGAGTACGATGCTTTTTTATTAGTTTAATTAGTCTTCGTCGCAGCAATCGCAACCGCAATCACAGTCACATTCGCAATCATCAAAATCGATGTCAAGCTCAAGTTTTTCGCCACAACCGGGACACTCGATGATTTCTTCGTCGAGCATTTCGTCGTCAAGAAGGATTTCTTCGCCGCAAAGAGGGCACTCTACTTCGTAAAGCTCCTCGTCATCACAGCAGCAGCAATCGTCATCATCATAGAAGTCTTCATCGTCGAAGATGTATTCTTCAAGCTCGTCAAGGTCCTCGTCGATAGCATCAACAAGGTCTTCGCAAGCGCTGAGGTCTTCGTCAATATCGCTTATTGTGAGAGCCATATCCTCAAGAATGTCGAACATTGCATCGAAGATTTTTGCTTCTTTTGTATCTTTGTCAAGGTCAAGACCTGCTGCAAGGCCTTTAAGGTATGCAACTTTTTCTGTGAGTGTCATAATAAACTCCTCCTGTATAGGAAATTTTTAAGATCGGCAATTATGCTCTTGAGAGATATTCGCCTGTTCTTGTATCAATGTTAATCATTTCGCCCTCGTCAATGAAAAGGGGAACCTTGATTTCAGCGCCTGTCTCAACAGTTGCGGGCTTAGTAGCGTTAGTAGCTGTGTTACCTGCAAAGCCGGGATCAGTTTTTGTAACCTGAAGAGTTACGAATGTGGGGGGTTCAACGCCGAAAACGTTGCCCTTGTAAGAAAGAATCTTACAAACCATATTTTCCTTAACGAATTTGAAGTTGTCGCTGAGGTTTGCAGCGTCAACGGGAATCATATCGTAAGTTTCCTGGTCCATAAAGTAGTAAAGACCACCATCTTCATAAGAATATTCCATATCTTTTCTTTCAATGAAAGCTGTGGGATATTTGTCTGTGGGGCTGAAGGTTTTTTCTGTAACGCTACCGTTAATTACGTCACGGATTTTTGTACGTACGAAAGCAGCACCTTTACCGGGTTTAACGTGCTGGAATTCGATGATTGAATAAACCTTGCCGTCCATTTCAAATGTAACGCCGTTTTTGAAATCGCCTGCTGTTACCATAAATATAATCCTCCGAAAATGAATTTCAATTTAATACATAATAATTTTATACTAATCCGACCTTATTTTCAAGTGTTTTTTTATATTTTAACACTATAATAGGGTCAATTTTCAGCTTTTAAGTCAATTCCGAGTTCTTCAAGCTGAATTGCATCAACTTTTGAGGGACACTCCGTCATAGGCTCGCTTGCATTCTGAACCTTGGGGAAGGCAATAACGTCACGAAGTGAGTCTGCCTTAACAAGCTGCATAATGAGTCTGTCAAGACCGATACCCATACCGCCGTGGGGAGGGGGACCGAACTTGAATGCATCAAGAAGATAGCCGAATTTCTGCTGTGCCTCTTCGTCGGAAAGACCGAGAAGCTTGAACATTCTGTCCTGAAGCTCGGGGTTAGTAATACGGATTGAGCCTGAAGAAAGCTCAATACCGTTAAGAACAAGGTCATAAGCCTCGGCACGAACGGCAGCCTTGTCTGTTTCAAGATAGGGAAGGCACTCGGGAAGGGGTGAGGTAAAGGGATGGTGCATTGCAACAAACTGACCTGCATCCTCGTCCCAATCGAAGAAGGGGAATTCAACAATCCAAAGAAGGTTGAACCCGTCACCGATAATATCAAGCTTCTTTGCAGCCTCGTTACGAAGTGCACCTAAAACTGAAAGCACACCGCTGTTTTTTGTATCTGCAATAATGAAAACAACGTCGCCCTTTTCGGCACCTGCTCTGTCAAGGATTGCCTTCATTTCGTCCTCGGTCATAAACTTAGCAAAGCTTGAAGCAATACCGTCGTCGGTAAGTCTTATCCAGGCAAGACCCTTTGCACCGATACCTCTTGCAAACTCTGTAAGCTTGTCAACTTCTTTTCTTGTGTATGTTGTAACTGCATTTTTAGCAGTAATACCGCGTACTGAACCGCCACCTGCTACTGCACCTGAGAATACTGAGAAGCCACAGTCCTTAACAATATCGGTAAGGTCAAAAATTTCCATACCGAAGCGGGTGTCGGGCTTATCGGAGCCGTAACGCTCCATAGCCTCTTTATAGGTAAGACGGGGAAGGGGAAGGGGAATGTCAACACCGAGAGCCTCTTTGAAAACTCGTGCGATGTAGCCTTCACCGATTGAAAGCACGTCCTCCATTGTAACAAAGGACATTTCAAGGTCAATCTGTGTAAATTCAGGCTGACGGTCCGCTCTTAAGTCCTCGTCACGGAAGCAACGGGCAATCTGCATATATCTGTCGAAGCCCGCAACCATTGAAAGCTGCTTGTAAAGCTGGGGTGACTGGGGAAGAGCATAGAATGTGCCCTGATGAATACGGCTGGGTACAAGGAAGTCACGTGCACCCTCGGGAGTTGATTTGATGAGCATGGGTGTTTCAATTTCAACGAAGCCGTTTTCGTCAAAATAGTCACGGGTAATCTTTGTTACCTTGTGACGGAAAAGAATATTTTTCTGCAAATCAGGTCTTCTGAGGTCAAGATAACGGTATTTAAGTCTTGTAAGCTCAGCTGTCTGACAGTTTTCAACTATGTCAAAGGGGGGAGTTTCGCTTTTTGCAAGAACTCTTAAATCCTTAACGTCGATTTCAATGTCGCCCGTGGGAATTTCGGTGTTTTTTGATGAACGCTCACGAACAATACCCTTTGCCATAAGCACGTATTCGCTTCTTACACCAAAGGCTTTTTCAAAAATTTCTTTATCTGTATTTTCGTCAAAGGCAAGCTGAACAATGCCTGTTTTATCACGTAAATCAACGAAAATAAGTGCACCAAGGTCACGCTGCTTTGCAACCCAACCGCACACGGTAACCTCTTCGCCGATATTTGCCGCACGAAGGTCACCACAGAAAACAGAACGCTTAAGTCCGTTCATATTATCCATATTTATACATCCTCCTAAGGTTATTTTATATTTGCTTTATGCTTTGTAAGGTACGTTATGGGTAAGCTCATAAGCACTGAGCTTAAGAGCATAAACATAGGACCGGAGAAAATAAAGCCGCTACCATGTCTGTATATTTCCTGCTTAGCTCTGACAACATTTGAAGTAATAGTAACAATGTCATCATGAACTATCATACCAAAGGGTAAGAATTTACCAACAAGCAGGGTTAATCCTATAACTGCACCGAAGGCTGCGAAGAAAGCAAGCACTGTTGTAACAGGACCAAACTTTGAAAGGGGAGAAACGTGTGCGCAGGTTATGCCAAAATACATACACTGAACCACTAAGAACATTGCAATTGCAACCCATACAAGGTAATAAATTGCAAGTGAAAGCATAGTTTTAGTTGATTGACCGAGCAATAACATAAATAACTGATTTGCAAGGTCCTGAAGGTCACCGCCCATACATTCGCCTGCCTGATAAATAAACAGGAAAAATGAACAGAAGAACAACATATATGTTATATAAGTCCAAACAAGACCTGAAATTGTTTTTGACCAAATAAGTGAGCCTGTTTTAACAGGTAAGGTAAGAGTGAGATAGCCCGCTTTACCGAAGGTTGTTTTTGAAAACAACAAGCCTACTGCAATAAGGATTACTATGCAAGCAAAAAACATTGCAAGGCAAACAACTGCTCCGCCGATTGAGACAAAAATTAACTTATTGCCGTTCCAGATATTAAAAATATCCTTTATGCTGTAAAGAACAAGCAATTCTGCAACTCCGGCAACTATGAAAATGCAAAGAAAAATGGTAGAAATTGAGTGCCACTGGGCTTTAAGGTCATTTTTAAGAAGCTTACCAAACATTATTGAAAACCTCCTTAAACACGTCTTCTATGGACCTTCCGTCCTGCAGGATATTTTCAACACTGTCGTTAAGCAAAACCTTACCGTCACCTAAAAATACAGCGTGAGTGAACACGTCCTCAAGGTCGTTTATAAGGTGTGTTGAAATAAGAAGAGTGGACGTTCCCGCATAGTTCTTCATAATAAAATCAAGAATCTGGCTTCTTGTTGCAGGGTCAACGCCACCCATGGGCTCGTCAAGAATATAAAGTGCCGCATCCCTTGACATAGTGAGGGAAAGAAGAAGCTTTTCCTGCATACCCTTGGACATTGTTTTTGATTTTTGCTTAAGGTCAAGACCGAAGCGTTCTATCATATCAATAGCTTTAGCTTTGTTGAAATCATCAAAGAAATCGTTAAAATAATCAACTGCGTCAATGTTACGCATCCAGTCGTGAACAAAGGTCTGCTCGGGCAAATAAGCGGTAACCGCTTTTGTTTTTTCACCGGGCTTTTCACCACCGATTGTAACAGTACCGCTATAATCGTGAATAAGACCCGTAAGAATTTTCATAAACGTTGATTTACCGCATCCGTTAGGACCGAAAAGACCTATTACCTCACCACGGGGAAGGGTGAAGCTTATATCATTTAAAACAAGGTGTTTACCGTAGGATTTGCTCAGGTTTTTGGCAACAATTATGTTGTTATCAGACATAATTTAACCTCCTTTTTGCTTGATTATTTCTGAAAAATTCAGAAAATAGTCGAAACTTAACTAATTATATATTTTACACTTATTATAACTTTAAGTCAATATATAAGAATGTAAAAAAGGTGTAAATTTAATTATTAAAACATAAAAAAATACCCTTCCCTAAAGGGAAGGGTTTGTTTAAAAAACTTATGCGAAAAGTCCGCCGAAGAAGCTTGTAACTGTGTCAAGCACAGCGCTTACGTCGTACTCAACAAGGGAACCTTCGATTGAGCCGAGAATAGCGTTAAGGTCTGCACCTTCGAAAAGGTTGAAAATAATATCTAAAACAGCTTCCATTTTATCGCCTCCTATTTATGCACAATATATCACAATTTCTGCACTTTGTCAAGGATTAGTGTGCTTCCCAAAAACGGAAAATGCTCTATTTAGAAAATTTAAAAAACAATAAGAAAAAACCTCTGTTTTTCACAACAAAAACAAAAAAATATGCAAAATTATACTATCTTAACATACGCCGATTTATTGACTTTATATAATATATATGATATGATTTCTATATATATGGTTTAATACGGATGTTGTGCCGTGTTTTCATATATTTAAAAATTGTTAACAACAAAAAGTCAAGCGTGACTTTATTACAACGGAGAGAAGCAAATGTACAAAAATGTAGTGAAAAGAATGTTGGATTTTGTTCTTTCATTATGCGGAATTATTGCATTAATTATCCCTATGGGAATTATTGCATGTGCCATAAAAATAGACAGTAAGGGACCTGTATTTTTCAAACAGAAGCGAGTAGGTCTTAACAAAGAGCATTTTGAAATTCTCAAATTCAGAACAATGTTAACCGAAACACCCAAAGATGTTCCCACACACGAGCTATCGGATTCTAAAAAGTGGATTACAAGGGTTGGTAAAATATTAAGAAAAACAAGTCTTGACGAATTACCCCAGCTTTTCAATATCTTAAAGGGTGAAATGAGTATAATAGGTCCGCGACCCGCATTATGGAATCAATTTGACCTTATTGAAGAGCGTGATAAATACGGCGCTAATAACGTTCGTCCCGGTCTTACGGGTCTTGCACAGATAAGCGGTCGTGATGAGCTTGAAATTCCTGTAAAGGCAAGGCTTGACGGCGAGTACGTTGAAAAAATGAGTTTGGCGTTTGATATTAAGTGCTTTATAAAAACCATCGGCAGCGTTATCAGGAGCGACGGTTTTGTTGAGGGTAAAGCCGCAGGCGAAAATATAAGCGACGATAAAGAAGAAATAAAGGATTAATTTTATGGCTTTGAAATTAATGTACATCACAAATAATCCTCAGGTTGCAGCCCTTGCTCAGAGCAGTGGCGTTGACAGGATTTTTGTGGATATGGAATACATCGGTAAAGAGGAACGCCAGGGCGGTCTTGATACGGTTAAAAGCCACCATACGGTAGAGGACGTTAAAAATCTTCGTAAGGTGCTTAATAAAACGGAGCTTTTAGTAAGGGTGAACCCAATACACGATGCAGGTGAAAATTGGTGTAGCTCTGAGGAAGAGATTAATCAGGTGGTTGAAGCGGGTGCGGACATCATTATGCTCCCCATGGCAAAGACCACTGATGAAATCAAAAGGTTCGTTGAATACGTCGGCGGAAGAGCGAAAACAATGCTTTTGCTTGAAACCGCCGAGGCAAAAGAGAATATAAAGGAAATGCTTGACGTTGGCGGGCTTGATATGGTTCATATCGGTCTTAACGACCTGCATTTGTCCTACGGAATGAAGTTTATGTTCCAGCTTCTTACGGACGGAACGGTTGAGGAGCTTTGCGAAATTTTCAAGAGCTACGGCATACCCTACGGCTTCGGCGGTATTGCAAGACTCGGCTTCGGAATGCTGCCTGCCGAGCACGTTATTGCCGAGCATTACAGACTGGGCTCATCAATGGCGATTTTATCCAGAAGCTTTTGTGACATTCACAAAAACTCGGATATGGCGGAGGTTCAAAGATTGTTTGAGCAGGAGCTTAAAAAAATCAGAGATTACGAAGCAGAGCTTACTGAAAAGGACAAGGCGTTTTTCAATGAAAATCAAGCGGAAACAGCTCGTCTTGTAAACAACATAGTAGAAGAAATACAGAAATAAATTAAAGTTTTCAGAAGGGAAGAAACTTTTAAATGACAGATTCAAGAAAACCCATCCCGCTTGCAACACCTACGATGCACGGGGAAGAGTTAAAGTTTGTGCAGGAGGCATTCGACAGAAACTGGATTGCACCCTTGGGCTTTAACTGCGACGGTTTAGAAAAAGAAATGAATGAATACCTGTGCCGAAACGGCGGTAAGAGTCAGGAGGCACTTTCACTTGTTTCCTGTACCTCCGCCTTACACCTTGCAATTAAGCTTGCGGGAGTTAAAAGGGGCGATAAGGTTTTTTGCTCCGATATGACCTTTGCGGCTACGGTTAATCCCGTAAGCTACGAGGGTGGCGAACAGATTTACATAGATTCCGAATATGAAACCTGGAATATGGACCCCAAGGCTCTTGAAAAGGCTTTTGAAAAATATCCTGATACAAGGGTAGTAGTGCTGGCACATCTTTACGGCACACCCGCTAAAATGGATGAAATAATCGAAATATGCAAAAAGCACAACGCAATTCTCATTGAAGATGCGGCAGAGGCCCTCGGTGCTACATATAAGGGTGTTGCCTGTGGTACCTTTGGTAAATATAACGCTATAAGCTTTAACGGTAACAAGATTATTACTACCTCAGGTGGCGGTATGCTGTTTACCGAAACAAAGGAAGAGCGTGAAAAAGCGTTTTTCTGGGCAACTCAGTCAAGAGAACCGGAGCTCTGGTATCAGCATGAGGAAATCGGCTACAATTACCGTATGTCAAACATTGTTGCAGGTGTGGGCAGAGGTCAGCTTTTACATCTTGATGAGCACGTGGCTGCAAAGGAAGCAGTTTACAGACGTTATGAAGAAGGGTTAAAGGGTCTTCCCGTTAAAATGAATCCTTACCTTTCCGATACAAAGCCCAACTTTTGGCTTTCCTGTATGATTATTGATGAGGGCTGTGACGTTGACCCCATTTCAGTTATCAAAAAACTTGCAGAGGAAAAAATAGATTCCCGTCCTATCTGGAAGCCCATGCATATGCAACCCATATTTAAGAATAACGATTTTATAACCGCAGGCGAAAAAGCGGTTGGCGAAGATGTTTTCAGCAGGGGCTTGTGCCTTCCTTCGGATATCAAAATGACCGAAGAAGAACAGAATTTTGTTATTTCCGTAATTAAATCTTGTTTTGAGGGATAAAAATGTACGCTAAATTCTTTAAACGTTTTTTTGATTTTTGCCTGTCGCTTGGCGCAATAATCTTTTTATCACCCATTCTGTCGGTGCTGATGCTTTTAGGTGCAATATTTATGAGAGGCAATCCCTTCTTCTGCCAACAGCGTCCCGGTAAAATAAATCCCGAAACAGAGGAAGAAAAAATATTCAAGCTCATTAAATTCAGAACAATGGACAACCGCAAGGATGCAGAGGGTAATTTGCTTCCCGACGAGGTAAGGCTTAATGCATACGGTAAATTCTTAAGGTCAACCTCTCTTGACGAGCTCCCCGAGCTTATAAATATTTTAAAGGGTGATATGTCAATTGTTGGTCCACGTCCCTTGCTTGTGAAATACATTCCCCTTTATTCTGAAGAGCAAAGACATCGTCACGACGTACGCCCCGGACTTACAGGTTATGCACAGGTCAACGGCAGAAACAGTATTTCTTGGGAAGAAAAGTTCAGACTTGACGTTGAGTACGTAAACAACATCACTTTAATCGGTGATATTAAGATTATTTTCGGTACCGTTTTTTCGGTGCTTAAGCGTGAGGGTATTTCTCAGGAAAATAACGCTACAATGGAAGAATTTAAAGGTAGTGAAATAAAATGAGCAAATTGGTTATTTTCGGTGCAGGCGGCCATGCCAAGGTTGTTGCCGATATAGCTTTAAAAAACGGCTTCGAAATAGAAGGCTTTTTAGATGATAATTGTGCGGGTTCAACCGTTATAGGCTATCCCGTGCTCGGTAAAATTGATGACTGTGTTAAGTTTAAAGAAACCTGTGTTTTTGCAATGGGTATCGGAAACAACGCAGTAAGAAAAATGATTTTTGATAAATATCCTGATTTGGATTACCCCGTGCTTGTTCACCCGACGGCAAGCATAGGTATAGAAGCAAAAATCGGCAGAGGTACGGTTGTTATGCCCTACGTTGTAGTTAATGCCTGTGCCGAGGTTGGCGAATTCAGCATTCTTAATACCGCAAGCGTTGTTGAGCATGATTGCAGAGTGGGTGACTTTTGTCTTGTTGCTCCCAACGTTACCCTTTGCGGTATGTCTGCAATCGGTAGCTTTGTATGGATGGGTGCCGGTAGCGTTGTTAATCAGACTGTTAAAATCTGCAGCAACGTAACGGTTGGCTCCGGCGCAGTGGTTACTAAGGAAATCACAGAGGGCGGAACCTACGTGGGTGTGCCCGCAACAAAAATTAACTGAGAAGGTAAACGGGATGAAAAAAATTTGTTTTGTAACAACGGTTTCATTAACAATGAAGGCTTTTGTTCTTGAAAGTGCAAAGTATCTGCATAACGAGGGCGGCTATGACGTTACGCTTATTTGTAATAATGATGATGAGTTTGCCGCATCACTGCCCGATTACATAAAATTCATCCCCGTTTCAATGGCAAGGGGTGTTGACCTTTCTGCAATTTCATCGGTACTGCAATTTATTAAAATTTTCAGAAAAGAAAAGTTTGATATTATTCAGTATTCAACCCCCAACGCTTCACTTTATGCTTCAATTGCTGCCTTCCTTACAAGAGCTAAGGTCAGGAGATATAGCCAGTGCGGTATCAGATACGTGGCATTTGAGGGCTTTAGCAGAAAATTCTTTAAGATATTTGAAAAAATCACCTGCAGGCTTTCAACGCAGGTTAAGGCACAGAGTCCCAAGAATATGCAGTTTGCTATTGACGAGGGTCTTTGCAAAAAAGACAAAATATCAGTTATCGGTATCGGCGGTACAATCGGTGTTGATTTAGCTCAATGCAGAAGCTTTGATAACGCCCAAGCAAAAAAAGAACTTCGTGAGAAATATGGTATTCCTCAGGATGCCTTTGTTTACGGCTACGTTGGAAGAGTCAACGTGGATAAGGGCACAAACGAGCTTATAACCGCTTTTAATAAAAATTCTCAGAATGACGAGAATATTTACCTTGCTCTTGTGGGTATGCTTGACGACGCTAACCCCATCAGTGCCGAAAATCTTGAAATTGCCCAAAGCCATCCCCGAATCGTTATGACGGGTAACGTTGATTTCAACGAGGTTTATCCCCATATGGCAATGTTTGACGTTTTAGTGCATCCCACTTATCGTGAGGGCTTCGGCAAGGTATTGCAGGAGGCAATGGGCGTTGGTCTTCCCATAATCACAACAAACGTGCCGGGTCCATCCGAGGTTGTTGAAAACAACGTGTCGGGTATTCTTTGCGAGGTTAAGGATTCGGACGACCTTGCTCAAAAAATGCTTCTTCTCAGAAATGACGGCGAGCTTCTTGCAAGAATTGCTCAGGCGGGCAGCGAGCGAGCCGAAAAATATTTCGACAGGCCCATAATGCTTAAAAATATTCTTGATGATATGAACGAAACTGCGAATTGAGGTTGAATTATATGTTTTTCAGTATCATTTTACCTATCTATAACGTTGAAAAATACCTTAAAGAATGTGTTGACTCCATTCAGGCACAGACCTTTAAGGATTATGAAATTATTCTTGTTGACGACGGCTCAAAGGATTCAAGTCCTGCTATTTGTGACGAATTAGCCGAAAAGGACAGTAGAATTAAAGTAATTCATAAGCCCAACGGCGGTCAGTCCACCGCAAGAAATATGGGTCTTGAAAGGGCAGAGGGTAAATACGTTATTTATCTTGACAGTGACGATTTCATCACCTCCGACAGCTTCTTTCAGGATATTTACGATAAAATTCAGGAAACTGACAGTGATATCGTTTTATATAAATATTCCAAATACTTTGACGATAGCAAAACCCTTGATAAATGTACCTTTACCCTGGATTTTGCTGAAAATATAACCGATAGCGAGGAAATGCTTGAAACCCTTGTTAAAAAGGACGCATATTATGGTATGGCGTGGGTTAAGGCATTCCGCCGTGAAATGGCAATAGAAAACGGCGTTGTTTTTGACACCAACCTTGTTTGCGAGGATATGGACTGGTACTTTAACCTTGTTCTTTGTGCGCAAAAAATAACCGCTATTGATAAATCATATATCGCTTACAGACAAAGGGCGGGCTCAGTTACCTCTACACTGAAGCTCAGAAACCTTACGGACTATATTTTCACTATGGAAAAGTGGAATGAAAAAATACAGTCCTCGGATATGAATGAAAAAAAGAAAAATGCTTTGATGGGTGCTCTTGCTAAGTATTATTCCAATATGTTTATTACGTACATCAGGGTAAAGGACCCTGAAAAGAAAAAACACGTTAAGCGCATCAAGGCTATTTCAGATATCCTCAATTACAGTCAGAGCACACGTCCCCAACAGATTAAAAAAGTTTATAAGCTTGTAGGTTTTAAGGGCGTTACCTTGATGCTTACAGTATTAGATAAGATTAAATGAGGCTTTTAAAATGAGTGAAAAATTACCAAAGGTATTATCAATTTCCTTAAGCACCTGGCATAAGGACAGCGGTATTCACACACAGACCGATTTGTTCAAGCATTACGATCCCGACAGAGTGGCACAGATTTATACAAAATCAGGTCTGCCCAATACACCCGTGTGCAATAGCTTTTTCAGAATAAGTGAAAACGAGATTATCAGAAGCGTTATAAAACGCAATCCCGTTGGCTGCAGGGTAGAGAATGGTGCCGAGGCGGATGCCTCAACGCAGAAGGCGATGGATGCGGAAAAAGCCCTTTATACTCAGGCACATAAGAAAAAATCATGGCTTATGACCGTTATGCGCGAATTTGTATGGATGTTCGGCAGATGGAAAACCAAAGCACTTGATAAATTTATTGAAGAAGAAAATCCGGACGTTTACTTTGTGCCTATTTACCCGGTAGCATATATGGGCTGGCTTCAGTTACATATTCTTAAAAAGTATCCCAGACCCTATGTATGCTATCTTGCGGATGATAACTATTCATACAAGCCCTGTGGCAGAAATCCCTTTGCGTATTTTCACCGCTTTATGTTAAGGCGTGTTGTTAAAAAGCTTGCGGTTAATTGTACCGAGATGTTTACAATCACAAAAACCGAAGCAATTGACACGGATAACCTTTTCGGTACAAAAAGCATAGTACTTACTAAGGGTATTAATTACGATAACCTTGAGTTTAAAGAAAAAGAGGTTTCAACACCTATCAGAATGGTTTACACCGGTAACCTTTTTATCGGCAGACACGCTTCATTGGTTGAAATTTCAAAGGCTCTTAAGGAAATTAACAAGGACGGCGAAAAAATCACCCTTGATATTTATTCCCCCACCGTTATGGACGATAAAACTATGGAATACCTCAATTCCAATGGTTGTCATTTTAACGGTGCCGTTCCCAAGAGCGAGGTTGACGCAATTCAGCAGGGTGCCGATATGGTTGTTTTTGTTGAGTCACTTGAAAAGGAGCATAGATTCGACGCTCGTCTTTCCTTCTCAACAAAGCTTACGGACTATTTCAAAAACGGCAAATGTATTTTCGCAATAGGTGATAAAACAATTGCCCCAATTGAATACTTAAGAGAGAATGACTGTGCAATTATTGCCAACGAATATGACGAAATTGCACCTCAGCTCAGAAAAATCATCGAAAATCCCGAAATGATTAAAAAATACAGCCGTCAGGCGTACGATACGGGTAAGAAAAATCACAATGAAAACGATATCAAGAGGATTTTCGTTGATACGTTTGTGAAAGCGGCTAATAAAGGAAAATAATATGTCAAAAATTGACTTTTCAAAAGAAAAAGAGCATGTTAAGAAACTTCTTACGGAGAAGGGCGTTAAGGAAAATCACGCTGAGATAGTTGCAGACTGCTTTGTTACTGCGGATATGTATGGTGTTACAAGCCACGGTGCGGCAATTTTACCGTCACACATTCAAAGAATTGAGCGTGGCGGATATAACCTTGACCCAAAATTCAACGTAATAAGAGAAACTGCGGCATTCGCAATAATTGACGGTGATAATTCCATGGGTCCCGTGTGTGCATCCTTCTGTATGGACTATGCGGTAGAAAAATCCCGTGAAAGTGGTATCTTCACAGTGCTCAGCAGAAATAACAATACCTTCGGCCCCGCATTTTATTATCCCCTTAAGGCTGCTGAAAAAGGTTGCATCGGAATTACCTTCAGCAACAGTCCCGCGCAGATGGCACCCTTTGGCGGTAAGGAAAAAATGCTTGGCACAAATCCCTTTTCAATGGTAATACCTTGCGGAGATAAGGACCCTATTATTGTTGATATGGCAACAAGCGTTGTTGCAAAGTCAAAGTTCAAAGAATATAAGGCGCAGAACAAACCCTTACCCGAGGGCTGGGCTCTTGATATAAACGGTAAACCCACCACCGACCCTGACGAGGGTATGGCAGGGCTCGTGCTTCCCATGGCAGGATTTAAGGGCTACGGAATCGCTATGATGATTGATATTTTATCGGGCGTGCTTTCCGGTGCCTCCTACCTTAATAATGTGGGCAGATTTTACAGTGAAAACAATGCCTGTATGGATGTTGGTTTCACCTTTATAGCAATTGACCCCAAAATTGTTTTTGGCGACGATTACGAAAAAATTATGGAGGAGTATGTTGATGCTCTTCGCAATTCCGAGCCTGCGGAGGGCGCAATAATTGCCCTTCCCGGTGATGACAGAATTAAAAAGTTTAAAGAAAATAACTAAAAGGATGTGAGAATATGAAAGTTATGCAAATAAACGCCGTTTACGGTGTTGGCAGTACAGGTGTTATTGTTGAGGATTTACATAATTTATCATTAAAAAACGGTATTGAGTCCTATGTTTCATATTCTACAACCAATAAAAATCCCAACGAAATTAAAAATGGCTACGTAATAGGGGATACCTTAGGTAAGAAAATGCACGCTGTTCTTTCCCGAATAGGGGGCAAGCAAGCGTATTTTTCATCCTTTGCAACTAAAAAATTAATTAAGCATATAGAAAACGTGAAGCCGGACATAGTTCATCTTCATAATCTTCACAGCAATTACGTTAATCTTAATAGGCTTTTAGATTATTTGGGTGAAAGAGAAATCAAAACCGTTGTTACGCTCCATGACTGTTGGTTTTATACGGGAGGTTGCTTCCATTACACCGCCGTTGGGTGTGACAAGTGGCAGAAGTCCTGCGGTAACTGTCCTAAAAAAAATCAGGATACACCCGCACTTTTAAGGGATAATTCGGCAAAAATCCTTGCAGACAGAAAAAAATACTTCGGTAAGATGAAAAACCTTACAATGACGGGCGTTTCCGGTTGGATGACTGATGAAGGCGAAAAAACAGTTTTCAAAGGTAAAAAAACGGAGGTTATCTACAACGGCATAGACACTGAGTTTTTTGTACCGACTCCATCGGATTTCAGAAAAAAACATAAATTAGAAGATAAATTCCTTATACTCGCACTTGCAAATAAATGGTTCAGACCAATAAACAAAAAGACCTTTGATTACGTTTGTGAGAATTTACCGGATGATTCGGTTATTGTAATGCTCGGTTGTACCGAGTCTCAGAGGCAGGGCTTACCCGCAAACGTACTACCCCTTGACTTTATAAAAGACAGGGACGAGCTCAGAAAGGTTTATTCCGCCTGTGACGTTTTTGCTAACTGCACCCGTGAAGAATCCTTTTCACTTGTAAACGTTGAAGCCCAAAGTTGCGGTACACCCGTTGTTACCTACCGAAACACAGGAGCACAGGAAACGGTGGATAATAAGTGTAGCTTCAGTATTGAAAACGGAAATGAAAAAGAATTTTTTGAAGCAATTATGAAGATTAAAGAGCTTGGTAAAAAAGAGCTTTCAAATGATTGTGTTAAATGGGTTAAAGAAAACTTTGACCGAGACGAAAATTATATGAAGTATATTGAGCTATATAGAATGTCAAAAGAGGGATGAAATGAAACTAAAAAAAATAATCGGAAAAGAGGGCTTACCGCTTATAGATTTGGCGGCGGTAATATTCTTTTCGGCATATTATATTCTGCCATCATTCAGCAGCTCGTTTAACAGATGGTTGGTTTTGTTTGCGGGTATCGGTTACTTCGGTTATATTTTAATAAAAGACCGTAGAGTCGGTGTGTCATTTATAAGTATATTTTCGGCGGTAACAGTAATAGCCTTCGCCTTCTTGATATTGACGGATACAAAGACTATTTCTGCTGATGCAAGTAACCGACTTCTGAAAGTATTTTTATCAAAATTCAGCCAGTATTACTTTATGTATCTGCCGGGACTTTTACTCATAAGGGTTTTAAAAACGGCTAACAAGGAGCAAAAAAGTTTCTTACTTTTCTTGTTGGTAATTTTTAACCTTATTGTTCTTTACAATACCTTTACGGTAATATTAAATGACCCGGATGCTATCCGACATTGGGAAGAATTTGCCGATATGGAAGACGAAAATATCGGTAACTACTACTACGTTTATTCGGTTCCCATTATCATAGTCGGTCTTTCCGTATGTATGGCAAAGCTTAAGGGCTACAGAAAGCTTATTTGCCTTGGTATGATTGGTGTTTTATTTGTTTTCCTTTTAGTAGCCTCGTATACCCTTGCTCTTCTTATTGCGGCACTCGGCCTTGCAATGCAGATATTCTTATCCCTCAAAAGTCCCGTTACAAAAATTCTTTTTGTAGTGGTGGCGGTTATCGGATTGTTCTTTGTACCCGATTTACTTTTATTTATTTCAGAAAACGCACCTTCTGAAAATATGGCAGTTCGTATGAAGGAGGTTTATAACTTCTTCACCGCCGGTGACTCAAGCGGTTATAACCTTAGTGGTCGTTTAACACTTTATAAAATGTCAATTGAGGCATTTTTAAGAAGTCCCATTATAGGTAACAGAAACCTTTCTTTTGACGGCCATGCAACCTGCCTTACGGTTCTTTCGGATACGGGTATTATAGGCGGTATTCCCTTCTATTATCTTTTATTCTCAATGAATAAGCGAATGAAAGCATTTTTAAACGAAAACGCTAAGAACTTTTTACCTGCCTTTTTCTGTCTGTTGTGTATGGGCTTTTCGAATCCAATTCATAACTCCTTACCCCTGGCGTTTTCCGTATGGTTTATTGTTCCGCTGATAATAGATACCCTCATAAATAAAGAAGGAGAAAGAGTAAAATGAAAAAAGAATGGAAAATCGATGTTCCCGTCTTACTTATATTTTTTGCAAGACCCGATACTCTTGAAAAGGTTTTCGAATCTATAAGAGAGGCAAGACCCAGCACACTTCTTTTATGGCAGGATGGTCCCCGTGAGGGAAGACCCGATGATATAGAAAATATTGAGAAATGCCGTAAAATAGTCGAAAACATTGACTGGGAATGTACAGTTTACAGAAAATACAACGAGAAAAACTACGGCTGCGACCCTTCTACCTTCTATTCACACAAATGGGCGTTTTCACACGTGGATAAGTGTATTATTCTTGAGGATGACCGTATTCCTACTCAGAGCTTCTATCCCTACTGTAAATACCTTCTTGATAAATATGAAAATGACGAAAGAATTAACCATATCTGCGGAACAAATCTTTTCGACGTTTATGAGGATTGCCCCGAGGATTATTTCTTTGCTCCCTGTGGCTCTACAGCTTGGGCAACTTGGAAAAGGGTTGCCGATAGCTGGGATGAAGAATATCTTTTCCTTGATGATGAATATAAATTAAATTGTCTTAAAGCTCTTTATGGTAAGGCTTGGGCGGATGAATGGTATAAAACCGCTTGTCGTCACAAGGCTAAAGGGGTACCATATTGGGAATCTGTTCTCGGTATGGATGCTCTTCTTAACTCACGTCTTGCTATTATCCCCAAGAAGAATATGGTATGTGATATCGGTCTTACAGAAAATGCAACCCATGCTCACTCTCACGCTGAGTGCCTTCCTAAAGAATTCAGAAATATGTTCAATATGAAGGTTCACGACGTTGAATTTCCGATGAACGAGCCCAAGCATATAGTTGCAGATATGAATTATATGCACAGACTTACGGATATAAACGGTATAGGCAGACCTTGGATCAGATTCAAGCGAAAAGTTGTCTATCTTGCTAAGTGTGTACGTTACGGTAAGCTTAAGCTTATACTTGCAAGTGTTAAACGTAAATTGAAAAAATGAGGTAAATTATGAGCAAATATACTGTCAAAGGGTATGATATGGATATTGTTCACGACAGAATGCTGCAGATTGCAACAGAGGTTGACAGAATCTGCCGTGAGCAGGGCTTTAAATGCTCACTTTACGGCGGTTCCGTAATCGGTGCGGTGCGTCATAACGGCTTTATTCCCTGGGACCACGATATTGATATGTGTATGCCCCGTAAGGATTACGATAAATTCGTAAAATATATGAAAAAGCACCCTAACGAAAAAATCTTTTTCAGCAACTATTCTGCCGAAAAAAGATATCCCAACAGCTGGGGTAAGGTACGTCTTAACGGAACTGTCTTTTTAGAGCAGGAATTAGCTCCTATTACGGAGCTTCATAAGGGTGTTTTTATTGATTTACATCCTATTGATAATATTATTCCGAAACTTTTGCCCTTACAGGTTAAGCTTGCAATGTTCTGGTCAAGCGTTGGTAAGGTGAAAAGCGGTATTTACAATGGCTCTGCTAAAAAAAGAAGTGTATATAAGCTCTTTTCCTGGCTTCCCTATGGTGTGATTAATTTCTATCGTGGTTTCGCTATGAAAATGTTCAAGTATCTTCCTACAAAGTACGTTTATAAGGTCGCTCACCCTAATAATGGCATTTATCCCATACCCAGATGTACCTTTGAGGAATTAATTGACCATCAGTTTGAGGACAAGACCTTCCTCATTCCTAAAAATTATGATGAATTTTTAACTAAGCGTTACGGCAATTATATGGAGATTCCTCCCGAATCCGAGGTTTATGAATGCTGTACATCTATTATAGAGTGTAAATTATAAGAGGTTAAAATGAAAGAAAACGGTTCACTAAAAGCAAAAACCCTTTCGGGCGTTATATGGAAGTTTGGCGAAAGAGTTTCGGCTCAGGCGGTAAACTTTATAGTTTCAATTATCCTTGCCCGCCTTCTTTTACCCGATGATTATGGCTTAATTGCCCTTGTTACGGTATTTATAACTATTTGTAACAAAATTGTTGTAAGCGGCTTTGCCACATCCCTTATTCAGAAAAAGGATGCGGATAACCTTGATTTTTCCACCGTATTTTATTTCAGTCTTGCAGTAGCAGTTGTTCTTTATACGGGACTTTTCTTTACTGCACCGTTTATAGCAGATTTTTATTCTGCCGAAAGCGACCCCGCGCTATTTATTCAGGTTATTCGTGTTATGGGTCTTAACCTTTTTATTATTGCGGTCAACAGCGTTCAGCAGGCATACGTTTCACGTACAATGCAGTTCAGAAAATTTTTCTTTTCCACCATTATCGGTACGGTGGTTTCTGCCGTTGCGGGTATTGCCTTAGCCTATATGGGCAAGGGTGTGTGGGCACTTGTGGCTCAGAATATGATTCTTGCGGTGGTAAACGGAATTGTACTGTGGTTTATGGTTAAGTGGAGACCTCAGCTTGAATTTTCCTTTAAAAGACTTAAAAGCTTATACTCCTACGGATGGAAAATTTTTGTGGCTTCGTTAATAAAAATTCTTTATACGGATTTACGAAGCCTTGTTATAGGTAAGGTTTATACTGCTGCAGATTTAGCTTTTTATAATAAAGCTCAGAGCTTCCCCCAGCTTATTGATACAAACGTTGAGGGTACTATTGACAGCGTTTTGTTCCCCGCTATTTCTAAAAAGCAGAGCAACGTTGACGATATGCGAGCAATGCTCCGCCGTGCAATTAAGACCACGTCCTATGTGCTTATGCCCCTTTTAGCAGGTCTTTCGGCAGTGGCGAAGCCCTTTGTTATAATTCTTCTTACAGATAAATGGGCAGAGAGCATTCCCCTTATGCAGATACTTGCTTTTTCATTTGTCTTTGCACCCGTTGAGCTTGAAAATTTACAGGCTATTAAGGCAATCGGAAGAAGTGATATTGCCCTTAAGGTAGAAATTATTAAGAAGGTTGTTGGTGTAGCAATACTTATTGCATCCATTCCCTTTGGCGTTACTGCAATTGCCGTGGGTATGGTAATAAGTACCACACTTTCTGCAATAATAAATGCAATACCCAACAAAAAGCTTTTGGGCTACACCTTCAAAATGCAGTTAAAGGATATTTTGCCGAGCCTTATAATGTCCCTTGTGATGTTTGGTGCGGTGTATCCCATATCACTACTTAATATAAATGTATGGCTTATGCTCATTATACAGGTTGTTGCAGGTGCAATAATTTACGTAGCACTTTCGGCAATATTTAAGGTTGAAAGCTTTAAGTACATATTAAATATGATTAAAGGATTTTTAAAGAGAGGTAAAAAGAATGAATCGTGAATTTCTTGAAGCATTAAAAATCCCCGAAACCATAAGAATTCCTTTTTTCGGTGGTAAGTGGTACCAATTTTTGACAAAATTAGAAAATAAAAGCATAAGACAAGAGATTTTGCCCGAAAATCCCTTGAATACAGAAAAAAGAGAAAAAAAGATTATTGCAACCCTTACTACATACCCCGCACGAATCGGTTGTGTGCACCTTGCAATAAAATCAATTATGCTTCAGACCTATAAGCCCGACAGAATTATTCTGTGGTTGGCTGACTCACAGTTCCCCGGCAGGGTTCTGCCCGAAGAGCTCAGAGCTTTGGAAAAATATGGTCTTGAAATTCTTTGGATGCACGACCTTCACAGTAACAAAAAGTTCTTTTATCCCGTGCTTAATCAAAAAGAGGATGAGCTTGTTATTACATTTGATGATGATATCATCTATTCTACAAAAACAATCGAAAGATTGATGAAAACTCACGCTCAGTTCCCCGATTGTATGATTTGCGAAAGGGCTCAAGCATATGATGCCAATAACCCCTATCAGCCCGGACGTTGGATAACAATTTCCGACAAAGGTGTTAAAACCCCCAGCTACAGCCTTAATCCCTCACCGGGCGGAGGATGCCTTATTCCCTATGGGCTTTTCTGCGAGGACGTTTGCAATGAGGAAAAAATAAATACTCTCGCACACCATCACGACGACGTGTGGTTTATGTTTATGTGTGTGCAGAACAACAGCAAAATAAAGAAAACAAGAAAATATCATAAAACCTTTTCTGTTATTACCGATTCACAGGTTGAGGCAATAGCTCAGGATAACGTGCAGGGTAACAGCAACCTTGGAGTTGTTAAAAAGCTCAGCGAGGTTTATCCCGATGCATGGTACAGAATTGTGCATGACGAGGATGTAAAATAAAAAATAAAAAGGTGTGATTGTTTTTGTCGACCAAAATAAATAATCCTTTAGAGCAGAAGCACGTCAGGAACGTGGAGTTTGGCTTCTACCTTGCGGCAATATTCTTCTACACTATGATGACGGGTATTGTGGGTAGCTACCGTCAGGCATATTTAGTTAATATACTCCATCTTTCTGAGGATGCCGTTTCATTCTATAATGGATTTCTGAGCGTTGCGGGTTTCATAATGAGCTTTGTTTACGCTATGATTATTGACAACCGCAAAATCGGCAAAAAGGGTAAGTTCATACCCATTGTAAATGCCGTGGCAATTCCCATCGGTATTGTTACAATTCTTCTTTTCTACACACCCGACGGACTTACGGGTACGCTTCTTATGATATACCTTATTACAATAGGTATGCTTCACGGTGCGTGTACGAGCTTCGGTAACGCAATTAACCTTGTGTCGTACGTTGTTTCACCCAATAACAAAGAACGTGACAAGGTTATTTCATTCCGCAGTATTTCAAGTGCTGTCGGTAACTCTGCACCCCTTGTTGTTGTATTGGTTATCGGTCTTATTATTGACAAGGTTTCACCCGATAACCCAAATAAAGAGTACATCGAATACATTATCGGTGCATCACTTATTAGTGTTGTGGGTACCATAATCACCCTTATGGGTATGCGATTCTTAAAGGAAAGAATTACATACACCGAGGAGAAGAAAAACCCCTTCAAGGGCTTCCTTGATATTGTTAAAAACAAATATGCATGGACCATTATTGTCAGCGAAACCCTTAAGAACTTACGTGGTATTGCAAACTATATGGGGCCCTTCCTTGCGGCGGCACTACTTGGTGGTACCGACAAATTCCTGCTTTTCGGTCTGCCCACGGGTATCGGTACTGCGGTTGGTATCTTGTAATTAACTTCTTGCTTAAGAAGTTCAATGCAAAGGTTCTTTACATCGCCTCGGGCATTTACTCCGTAACGGTGAACGTTATTGCTTTCTTGGTGGGTTACACCTACTTCACCACCGAGGCAAAGGCTTTGCAGGTTGTGTTCATCATCTGTCTTTTCCTTATTGGTCTTCAGTTTGGTGCATCGAACCTCTTGCCATCAATGTTCCAGGCAGACGTGCTCGAAAGCATTGAGCTTCAGACAAAGGGCAAGCGCCTTGATGCGGCACTTCCCACGGTTATCGGTATAGGCACTATGATAACGGGTACAATTGCTCAGTCCCTTTCACCCCAGATTCTTTACGGTGACGGTTCAGTTATCGGTTATATTCAGCCCACGGATGCTGAGCCCAATCCCGCACAGAGTCTTGAAACAAAAATAATGATGCTTTTCTTCTATACCATTTTCCACGGAATTATGATGTTCCTTGCGGGTGTTCCTTTCTTCTTCTATAAGCTCACAGGCAAAAAGAAAGAGGAAATACACAATGCAGTTCTTGCACAACGTGAAGAATTAGCTGAATAAAAATTATGACCACTACTCGATTGAGTAGTGGTCAATTTTATATTTTGAATTTTATTCGTCGATTTCAATTCCGCGTTCTTTACGGAGTTCTGCCAATTCTTTGAATACCATTTCCTTCTTTTTGCCTGTAAGGTCGTAGAAGAAAAGAGGAATTGCACAAAGAAGAAGGCTGAGACCGGGAACGATGGTTACAAGTGAGAACATACCGAAGTTCTGAACCGCATCAAGGTTCATTGCAACGTCAACAATGCTTTCGGCTTTACTGTTAAGTGTTGCAACGTCAAGGTCGATAATAAGGTACATACCGATAATCATAACTGTTGCAAAGGCATTACCGATTTTGTTAACAAAGGATTGACAAGCGGAGCCGAGACCTGTGTTTCTGAAGCCTGTATTCCACTCCATAAAGTCAAGACAGTCGCAAACCATTGCGAATGAAACGTTGTTGATAACACCAAGGGGAATGCTTGAAATAAGCATAAAGGGAATGCAAAGAAGAAGGTTCTTTGTAGTCCAGCCCACAACAATTGTAACACAGCTTGCCACAAAACCGCCGAGGCAGGAAACAATCATAATATGCTTATATTCAAATTTCTTATAAAGCTTGGGAAGGAAGAGCATTGCACCAAACATACCCACTGCGGCACAAATCTGAATAACAAGTGCAACCGTTGAAATGTTGGAGTTGTATTCCGCAAGAGTTTCGGGCTTTTTACCTACGTAAAGACCGGAGTAACGTGCTACGTGAGGAGCCGCCGCCTGAAGCATATATCTGCCGAAGGAAAGCACACCTGAAAGAACAACCAACATAAGGGGCTTGCAGGTGAATATTCTTTTAAGAGTACCTGCTTCGCCGGGGGCTTTTTTCTGAGCGTCGGGAATCTGAATTCTCTCTTTAGTTTTAAAGGTTGAAAGAGTGAACAGGGGCATTCCGATTACTGCCATTGAAATAGCCATAACAGCATATTTTACGATGTCGGCATTTTCCAAATCAGCAACGAAGTAGCCAACAATAATGGGAAGTGCAACCGTAACAGCCGAGCCGATACCGCCAACGGTTTTACCGTAGGAGATAATGTTACCCCTTTCCTTGGGGTTGGGGGTCATTACGTTGGGCATACTCCAAAAGGGAACGTCACTTACGGTGTAGGTCATACCCCATAACACGTAAACTGCCGCCACGAAAACGTAAAGCCAGATTGACTTGTTCTGAGTATCAAAGCCGGGGTTTACAAACATAAGGATTGTAAGTGCGGCAATGGGAATTGCGGTAATTAAGGGATAAGGACGCATTCTGCCGAATTTGGAAGAACGTCTGTCAACAATCATACCCATCATAGGGTCGTTGATAGCATCCCACACACGGGCAAGAAGCATAAGCATAATAACGAACATTGCGTTAAGGGAAAGCACGTTCATATAGTAGTCGGTTATGTAACTCGACATACAGCTATAAACAAGGCCCTGTCCCAAAGCGGCAATGGCATAGGCTTTTACTTCGTTTTTAGGAACGTATTTTTTACCGATTGTATCGGTAGCAGGTTTAGTTTTAGCCATATTAACCTCCTGAAAAATTTATAAACTAAGATTAACATAAATCCAAGTGTTTTGCAATAAAAAATAAAGGCAATTATCTTTTAATATATCGTTGATTTCGGCTATTGGGTTTATCGGGTTCGGTCATAACAACAAAACCGTCGTTGATTGCGGGATTAAGATAATTTTTTCGCAGGGTTTCTTTTGATTTTAATCCTAAAAGAAAAAGGATTTCATTAGCAGTATACGGTGTATCATATTCCATTACATTCAAAAGCCTTGTGACGTATTCGGAAACGTTATTGCCGGGTGAAGTGATAGAACTGCCGACCTCATCAAGAATTGCATTTATCTGTTCTAATATAAATTCAATAAATGCTGTACTTGTTCCGTCAATATGGCATTTTGAAATTGCATCATAATAACCGTTTTGAAATTTTTCTATCTGACTTTCAATAGGGATAAATTCAAAAATCGGTTGCCATTTTGCAAGAATTGCAGAATGCCAGAGCCTTGCCATTCTGCCGTTGCCATCTGCAAAGGGATGAATAAAAACAAATTCATAGTGAAAGACTGCAGAAAGAATTAAAGGATGAACTGTTTTAGTGTTTTTCTTCATCCAAGTGAACAGGTTCTCCATTTGCTCGGGAACAAATTTTGCGGGCGGTGCCATAAAAATGCACTTATCACCTGCAAAAACACCCTCTTCGCCAAGTCGGAAATCACCGCTTATATCCGTAAGATATTTTGTCATAATCCCGTGAAGACGCTTTAATTCCGCAATGCTGTACACGTCAACAGTTGAAATTTCCTCATAAGCGGCATAGGCATTTTTTACTTCTTGGATTTCTTTTTCGGCACCAAGCACCGTTTTGCCGTTGATAACGTCCTTAACCTCACCCAAGGAAAGAGAGTTAGCCTCAATTGCAAGGGAAGAATGAATGGATTTAATTTTATTGTTTTTTCTAAGATGTGGTTTTGAGTCAAGATTGCTACGCTCCGTAACCCTGCCGACTTTTTCTGAAATTGATGCAACAAGGCTTAGAATTTTATTTGTAATTTCATAAGGTGGTGTGTAACCTGACATAAAATTCCTCCGTTAACTTGCTTATTATCTTGCTTATTATCTTACCACATTTAGCGTGAAATATCAATAAATAAATTTTTGAAAATAAAAAATGACGAAATCACTTTTGGTGGTTTCGTCATTTTAATGCGGGGGAGTTGCCGTTTGATTAAACTATGCGGAAGGTTCGGAATTCAAAGGGCTTGTATGCAATTTCGCCCGAGCAATCGTCGATATAATCCTCAAGAGGTGAAACCTCCGTGATTTTCATACCCTCTGCAACACGAAGTGTTGTTTTGCCGGGGACGCCGTAGGGCTCGTACATACGGACGATGTAGCCGTTTCCGTCTTCTGCGGGCTTGATACAATCCACGATCATACCCTCGTTTGAAAGAGAGATGATGGGCGCTTCGTGACTTTCACCGTCAAATACAATGAAGGGTGAGTTAAACAGATATGCCTCTTGCGCAACCTTGCCCGAATACATACTGCCAATATGGGGATAAATTGAGTATGCAAAATCGTGTTCGCCCGTGTCACGGAAATATGAGGGACTGTCCGTATTACGCATAAGAGTTATAATCATATCGTTGTCGATAACGTTATGACCGTATTTGCAGTCGTTGATAAGTGCGACACCGTAAATATCATCGGACAAATCAGTAAAGCGGTGAGCGGCAAATTCGTGCTTCCATTTTTCAGCAGGTGTGTTGGGATGAGTACCGCGCTTTGTAAGACCGTATGCGATTTCATAGCTTGCCTGAGTTGCAAACACGTTAACGGGGAAGGAGACCTGAAGAATCTTGTATTTTTCCTGCCAGTCGATATGTGAAATAAAGTCAACCCTTGCAATATTAGAGTATGCCACAATGTCCTGAGTGAGAACGGTGTTATTGTGCTTTTTGGTAACCCTTACAGTTACACGCTCGTCATTCACATCAAGAAGGGTGATAGCATTTTCCCAGTTCATATCAACGGGGCGTGATTTGTATCCGTCTTCGATGTTCCATGCGTCCTCGTGCTCGGGGCCATCCTTATACGTAAGGATATTATTAATTCTGTCACCAACAATTCTGTCGGCACGCTTGTCGTAGAATTCGCCGAGAGTACCGTCTTCGTATACGTTAAACGTAAAGAAGGGTGTTTCAATGCGGATTTTACCGTCCTCATTGTTTGCAGAAATTTTGCTTTCGTTTTCAACAACGGATGCTTTGTAATAGGTTCTTGTGCTGAAGCCTGCAAGATTTTTTACGTATACAATACAATTTCCGTTTGCATCGGTGATAACGTTTGCGGTATTTTCACCGTCTGTGAGTGCTAAGCCCTTGTATTTATTATCGACCTTTACATAGGCACTGCATACGAATGAGTTGGGGTTATAAACGGTAACCTTGTCCTGAGCCTCGTTGTAAAGGGTGTCGGCAATAAGCTCCTTCTCTTTCTTTTCTGCAAAAGCGAAAAGCTCCTTGTAGATTTTCTCGGCATCATCGTAAACGGGGTCTATTGAGCTACCGGGAAGAACGTCGTGGAACTGACAAAGAAGAAGGTTCTTCCAATGCTTGACGGTTTCATCATATCCTGCATCCTTACCCTTAAGCTTTGCAAGAGCTGAAAGAAGGTCAAGTCTGCGGAAAGCCATTTCGGCATAGCGGTTATTACGCTTAACGTCGGCTATTGTGGTGTAGGTTCCCTGATGAGTTTCAACACAAAGCTCACCCTTCCATACGGGAAGCTGCTCACGTTTTTCGTGCAGGGCAGTAAAGTAATCCTCAGCCTTTTTAATTTTAACCTCGGGCACACCTGGAACATTCTGAAGAAGACGGTAGTTCTTGAGCATTTCGTCAGTTACACCGCCACCGCCGTCACCGTAGCCGTAGGACATAAGCACGTGGTTCCAGGTTTCCTTCTGCTGAAGGTTGTTGGAAACAAGGCTGATGTTTTCATTGTCGATTGCATTGTTGTAGCAATCCTTGGTAATGGGAACCGTTGCATAAAGATTGCTTCCGTCAATACCCTCCCAGATAAAGGCGTTATAGGGGAATTCATTTGCATTCTGCCAACGGACCTTGGTTGTGTAGAAGCTCTTCATTCCGCATTTTGTGAAAATCTGAGGAAGTGAAGCGGGGAAACCGAAGGAGTCGGGAATCCAACAAACACCACTTGTTTTGCCGAATTCCTTTTTGAAAAATTCGTGTCCGTAAAGGAACTCCCTTACAAGGGATTCTGCCCCTGAAATGTTAAGGTCGGATTCAACCCACATAGGACCTACAAGACGCCATTTATCTTCCTTTACACGCTGACGAATCTGCTCGAAGATGTCGGGATAAACCTCTTTTATGTAATTGTAGACAGAGGGCTGTGAAAGTGAAAATTCGAACTCATCGTATCTGTCCATAAGTCGGAGCTGATTAAGTGCAGAACGACCTGATTTGCGGATTGTATCCTTGAAACGCCACAACCATGCAACGTCAATATGAGTTGATGCGACACAGTCGATAATACAATCGTCGTTTGCAACCTTAAGCTCCTTTAATCCGTCAAGAAGCTCCTTGTGGATTGCGATGATATTTTCACGGAAGTCCTCGTAATCAAGTGAAACGTCACTTTTGCGGATTGTGTTTTCGAATAAAGAGTTAACCTTGTTCTTTGTATAATCATTTTTAATGTATTTTAAAAGGTCGCGGACGAAATCCATAGTATATGAGAAATCATAAATTGCCTTATCTGCAATAACGTACTGAGGATTTTCAATGGGTCGCACCTTTCTGAAATCCCTGCCGAAGGAGCAAGCATAAATTTCAAGCTCAAGGGTGAGCTCCTTGCCGTACATTGAGTCTTCAAGGAAAACCTTGCAACGCTGAGTGTCGTTGTCAACACCGGCAAAGGGTTTGCCGTTAATTGAAACAAATGCTTCGCAGTTACGGGGGAGTCTCAGTTCAAGATAAGCCACCTGATGAGGGGAGGGCTTAACGGGTGTAAAAACAGTTTTCATCATACAGGTTTTATTGTCACAGAATAAAACGTTTTCACTGTAATCTGCCCAGTCGGTCAGGGGGGTATAGGTTTCCCTGTCCTCATACTCGAATATCCTGTACTGCCAATTGTCCAAGGGATTTGCCTGAATAATTGCCCTTGTGCGGTACAACCATAAGTTTTTGTCAATCATCTGTTCAACCATAGGTATCACTCCTTGTTTTCAGAAAAACATTGTCTGCTAAATTGTGCCGGTTAGAAAACGAGCACATCAGCATTTCAATAAATCGATTATATAGTAAATTAAAATAAAAATCAACAGAAGAAAAAACAGAGTCCACATAAAAGTGTGAACTCTGTTTTGGTGCGGGAAAAGGGACTTGAACCCTCAAGAACTTACGTTCATATGAACCTGAATCATACGCGTCTGCCAGTTCCGCCATTCCCGCATATTTTATTGTGTCACTCAACGGTTTTGTTGAGAAAATAACTTTACGGGAAGGACTCTTGCGGTGCCCAAAATCGTTGGTCGCTTCTGCTCGTCGCTAACGATTTTGACCGCTGCGCCATTCCCGCATATTGCATTATGCATTCTATCACATAAATCCGTTTGTGTCAACAAAGCAGACGGCAATCAGCCGTTAAGCTGGGCTTCGAATTCGGGCATTATATATTTTGTGGTTGAAATAAACATTACCTTCATTTCGCCGTAGGAATACTCGTTGAGTGAAGAGTTTTCACTTGCTCGTTTAGAGTTAAGGCTCTTATCAACGGAATATATGGAAATGAGCGTATCCTTGGTGCGTATAAGCTTACCGTTATTATCCCTTGAACCGTCAAATTCAAGGACAATATTGCCGTTATTGTCGGGTACTGTGTAAAGTGCAACAAGATTTTCGGCATTTACACCGTACTTATTCACAACGGCTTTAATATATTTATTATTTGCATCGTCGCTGAATGCCATTTCGCCCGTTTTTTCGTAAACCTTTTCGGTAGTGGCAGGGGCATCGGTGGGTGTAACGACAGGGTTTTGTTGGGTTACGTTGAAAATTGTCGTTGCCTGTGAGGATGTGGTGGCAGCTGAGGAGTCAGGAGTGCTCTGAGTATAATAATAAACCTCCGACTCTTTTGTTTCATATACGTAGGGGGCAGTGGTAGAGGGTGTTTTGTAGCTGTAGCTTTCCTCGGTAGTGCCGAAAATATCGGCTTTTTCCGATTTACCGCAGGAGCATAATAATACAATTATCCCTAATATAACAATAAGTTGCACACTGCGTTTTTTCATCTGCCTCACCTCTCTAATTAATGTACCATTTACGTAAAAACACAAGATTATGATACCATACAATTAAAAAAGAAACAAGATAAAAACAAATTAAAGTTACATTTTATTATGTATACTTACAGTTACAAAGATATCTTGATTAAACTTGCAGTTTGTGATACACTAATACTTGCCAAACAAAGTTTAATAATGAAAAGGAAGTCAATTTATGAAGGGGGTATTATACCCCTTAGTTTGTCGTTCAATTTGAATTCGGTAAAAACGCAATTCCACTTGGATGGCAATAAGGGTTTCCTTTTCTATTCAAACTTTGTTTGGCGACAATTGGGGTTGCGTTTTCGGTGCGTTAACTTCGGTTGGCGCACTTTTTTATTTTTATGTTTAATTGGAGGAATGAAAATGTTAAAAAAGCTATGCTGGATTTTGCCCATCGCAATTATACTGGTTTGTACAACAGGATGTATATTTCTTATAGGAACGAAAGCAGAAAAAGACCCATTTGCAAATTTTACAATAACCGAAAATGCTAAATTAGCTTACGACCTTTCATTTAATGAGTATTATTCGCCGGAAGAATATGTGAATTTAATTTCCAACTTAATAACTCTAACAAATGAAAAAAGTATCGAGCCCGTTTATGCTATTAACGATAATTTGCTCTTTGTGAAACGAACAATTGATACATATGATAGTTTTGAAGAATCAATTGCAATAGTAGATGTTAATGGTAATTTTACAACAGACTGGAATGCTAACTGGGGAGATTATGATATACAATTTCGAGCTAAGTGTGGTGATTACTTTTTCATCATAACTGAAGCACATAGTTACAATTATTATAATTGCGATGTTGTTAACCAAGAAGGTGAAGTGATTACAAATGTTTATTGCAAGGAAAATCGATATGATTTAGGCGATGGATATGTTTTCTTTTCTCTTGGCGCGGATTTTGGCAATATAATGAACAGTAAGGGTGAAGTTATTGAGCTTCAATACAAATCTGTGGTGCCTTCATATGGAGAAAAAGGAGCAGGAGCTTTAGAAGAGGATCAAGAAATTGGAAAAATTAGTGAAGGCTTGTTCTATGGATTTTCAAAAGGAAACGTGAATACGGTGGCTTACTATTACAATACAAAAGGCGAGGTTGTAATTGATCTTTCTACACAAGCAGTAAATTATGAAGTAACAAAATTGTCAGATTTTTCAAACGGACAAGCACGTATTGAATTTATTGGCGCAAATGGTAAAAATTACTATGTCAATATTGATAAAACGGGAGACTTTATCGGAGAGCCAATAGAATATTAACATTATGTACGCTACTGCAATGAATTTACAGTAGCGTACATTTTTGGTCTCTATTATAGTGTAAGGATACTATAAAAACTTTTGAATTGAAATTAAACTTCTTGCATTTTTCTTTTATAAATAGTATCATTAATATGTATAATTATGTAATGGGAGGTTTGTGTATGTATCTTTGTCCCGAGCCCAAGAAAGTAGAGCTTAAAGGTGGTTATTACCGTTTTGAAGTTGGTACTGAACCCGTTGTTAATACAGTTATTACCCCTTTACTTTCTCAAAAAGAGAGTTATCGCATTACAATTGATGATAATGGTGTTTCAATTGAGGCGGCAGACAAGGCGGGGGTATATTATGCAAACGTCACTCTCAGACAGCTTCTTATGAATTACAGGGGCTGCTTACCCTGTTTGTACATATATGACGAGCCCGAATTTTATTATCGAGGATTTATGATTGATTCCTGCCGTCACTTTTTTAGTGTTGATGAAATCAAAAAGATGGTAAATGCTGCGGCACTTTTCAAATTCAATAAATTTCATTTCCATTTATCCGACGACCAGGGCTTCAGGGTTGAAATTGATTCATACCCAAATCTTACCACAATCGGCTCCGTAAGACCCTCATCGGATTTCGGCAGGGGCGAGAATGACAAAACTCCCTACGCCCATTATTATACTAAACAAGAGCTTAAGGAAATTGTTGAATATTGCCGTGAAAGACATATTGAGGTTATTCCCGAGTTCGATATACCCGGGCACACTACGGCGGTTATAGCGTCGTATCCTGAGTTTTCCTGCACAGGCGAAAAAATTGAACCCAAAACCACCGCAGGTGTGTTTAACGATATTCTTTGTGCGGGTAATCCCGAAGCCTTAAAAATGATATATTCCGTAATCGATGAATTATGTGAAATTTTCCCGAGTAAATATTTCCACATCGGCGGTGACGAAGCACCTAAGAATAAATGGAACGTTTGCCCCAAATGTCAGGCTAAGGTAAAGGAATTAAATCTAAAAAATACCGAGGAGCTTCACGGTTGGCTTGTAAACGAGGTGTCGCTTTACCTTAAAAAGAACGGTAAGAAAACCATTTGCTGGAACGAGGCAATCAGAGGCGGTAACGTAGAAAAGGATAACGTTACTGTTGCATGGTGGCTTGACAGAACCAAGGCAACCCTTGATTGGGCAAATGCGGGTAACCCCGTTATAGTGGAAAGCTTCACTCCCTACTATGCGGACTATCCCTACGGTATGCACTCACTCAAAGCAGTTTACACCTATAATCCCCGCAATATAAAGGGCTTGACCTCTTTGGGAGCATCGTCTGTTGTGGGCATTGAGACCCCTATATGGACGGAATACGTAAGGGATTTTGATACTCTTACAAAAATGTGCTTCCCCCGTTGGCTTGCAGTTGCAGATACCGGGTGGAACGGTAATGACAACAAGAATTTTGCAAGATTCCTTAAAAACACGGTATTCTTCTGCGAGATTTTGAAGGAATACGGCATTAATGCGGCAAATGAAAGTGAATGGAATATTTTACCCCATAGCAGGGCTACTCAGACTGTTCGCTTTTTAAAAAATATGCTGTCAAAGGATTTTGTAAATCAACTTATGAAAAAGGACGATAATTAATGATTAAGTATTCCGTTATAGGAACGTCTTGGATAACAGAATCATTTATACAGGGTGCAAGGCTTGTAGATGACCTTGTGTTGGACGGAGTATATTCCCGTTCTGTAGAAAAGGGCGGGGCTTTTGCCGAAAAGACAGGTGCAAAAAGAGTTTTTAGCGATTTTTCTGAGCTTCTTTCTTCTGATACGGATTTAGTTTACGTGGCAAGTCCCAACTCCTGCCATTACGACCAATGCAAGGCGCTTCTTAAAAATAAAAAGCACGTAATATGCGAAAAGCCCATTACCATTACCCTTGACGAGTACAAGGAGCTTTGTGCACTTGCAGACGAAAATGGCGTAATTTATTTTGAAGCCATTATGTATATGCACTCACCTGCACGCAAGGTGCTGAAGGAAGCGGTTGAAAAGCTTGGTGTTATAAGGAGCGTTACCTTTGATTTTTCACAGCTTTCCTCAAAATATGCCGCACTTAAAAGGGGCGATTTACCCAATATTTTCAATCCCGAAATGAAAACGGGGGCACTTAACGATTTGGGTATATACTGTGTTTATCCTGCAGTTGATTTATTCGGAATGCCCGAAAAAATAGTACCCGTACAACACTTTCTTCATATGGGTGCCGACGGTAACGGCAGTGCCGCTTTTGTGTATGCTGACAAGGTTGTGACAATTGTTTATTCAAAAACAGGTCAGAGCCGTGCGCCGTCACAGATAATGGGCGATGAGGGTACGATTACAATAGGCAGTATTTCTCAGACGGATAATATATATATGTATAATAACCAGGGTGAAAAAACCGAGCTTGTTCCCGATATTGATAAAAAGCACCATATGGGAAACGAGGCTCAGAGTGCCTGTAACTTTATAACAAGCTTAAAAGACAATCGTTGTTTTTATGACGAGTGTCGAAAAACTAACGAGATGGTCCTTCAGTGTATGGAAAAAATGAGGGTTGAAAATGCTTGAACAAGAGATAAGAAGCTTTTTGCTTTCCAAGGGTGTCAGTGACGTGGGCTTTGCCCGTATAGATAACTCGGACACAGGGGAGTTGAAAAATGCTATAAGCATTGTGGTGAGATTAAGTGATGCCATAATCGACGAGATTGACGGTGCACCTACCCCCACGTACTTTAATCATTACAGGACGGTTAATGCTTTTATTGACCGTATGCTCCTTGAAACGGGCTTATTTTTACAAAGCAAGGGCTACAATTACATAACCGTTGCCGCTTCACAGAGTATGCCCGGCACACCATACAACGGCAGGTATTCTCACAAGGAGGCCGCACATAAGGCGGGTCTTGGAGGAATAGGCAAAAACTCACTTTTTATTCATAAAAAATACGGTGCAAGGGTAAGGCTTGGCACTATTTTTACCGATTGTCCCCTTGAGGGCGAGGGTGAGTTTACCGATAATATATGTACGGGCTGTGACAGATGTGTCAAAGCCTGTCCCTCAGGTGCAATAAGCGGTAAAGCCTATGAGGACGGAATTAAAAGAGAAGATATTTTCAGTCCTGCAGTGTGCAGTGAATATATGAAAAAACAATTTCAGCATATTGGCAGGGGTGCCGTGTGCGGAATATGTATAAAGGTATGTCCCTATAACAAGGAGTGATATTATGGCAAAAATACTTGTTGCAGATGATGAGGAGCTTATAAGAAAGCTGATTGGCGATTGCCTTACCAAAAACGGTCACACCGTGCTTGAGGCTCAGGACGGCGAGGAAGCCATAAAAATTTTTGAAGCCGAGCCCGATATTGAGCTTGCTATGCTTGATATTATGATGCCCGAGGTTGACGGTTGGCAGGTCTGCCGCAAAATTCGCGAAACAAGTGGTATTCCCGTTATGCTGGTTTCGGCTCGTTCGCAGGATTTTGACCAGATAATGGGCTTTGAAAGCGGTGCGGATGATTACGTTACCAAGCCCTTTTCACTTGCGGTTTTATCCCGAAGGGTAGAAACACTGTTGCAAAGAGGTGCGGTGCAGATACCTAAAAAAGAAAAAACCGACGATGAAGATATTGTAATAAAAAATCTTTTACTTAAAAAAGGTGCTCACGAGGTATATCTTGACGGCAAGGTGGTTGATTTAACTCAGAAGGAGTTCAAGCTTTTATATAAGCTTTGCAAATCTCCCGGCAGGGTATATTCCCGCGATAAGCTTCTTGACCAGATATGGGGCGCGGATTACGTGGGCGATATCAGAACCGTTGACTCACACGTAGCACGTATACGTACTAAATTAGGTGAATGGGGAAACAAAAATATAGTTACCGTTTACGGAACAGGCTATAAGGTCAACAAAAATTAAGCAGAACACAAGGCAGGTGACAGAACGTGAAGCAACGTAAATTTGGTATAAGACTGCGCTTTTTCCTCGAGGTGGGCGCAATAATGGCGGTATGTCTGATAGGTATTTCCGTTGTTAACTCACAGCTTCTTGAATCTGTTTATATTTGGAATATTGAACGTGATTTACGCTCTATGGCACAACAGGCGGAGCAGGCAGGGGATAATTACTTCCTGCTTCTTTCGGAATTTGAAAGAGAAGAGGGCGTTAGCATAGATCTTTACGATCAGGTTGATAATTATCTTTACGAGGGCGGCGGCTCGTTCGTTTCGGGTAATAAGCTTAACATTATCAGCAGAAAAGAAAATTCTGACGGAAGTTATTTTAACGTTGTAAGTGCCGAGGGTAGCTCTACACAATATATTTTGTACGGTAAAACCTTCAAAAACGGCTATCATATTGAAATTACCACTCAAAAGGACCCGATTCAGGAAAATGCAACTCTTGCCACAAGGGTTACCACAACTATTACGGTTGTTACCCTTTTATTGGCTTTGATATTTATTTTTGACTATTCAAGGCGTTTTACAAAGCCGCTTATTCAGATGAACGAGGTTATGGAGAGAATAGCGAACCTTGACTTTTCTTCTGAAACAACCATTGACCGTAAGGATGAAATCGGAACACTTGCAAAAAATATCAACAAGGTTTCCGAATCTTTGGATAACGCTCTTACCGAGCTTCGTGAGAAGAATGCTCAGTTGGAGGCGGATATTGAAAAAGAACGTCAACTTGAAAGGCTGCGACGTGATTTTGTGTCTTCTGCATCTCACGAGCTTAAAACGCCCATAGCAATAATCAGGGGTTACGCCGAAGGGCTTAAAATGAACCTTGACGGTGAAAATGAAGGTGCCTCGGAATATTGCGATATTATAATGGGCGAGTCGGACAAAATGAACGACCTTGTTATAAATATGCTTGAGCAGTCCCTTTATGCATCGGGAAGTAAAATGCCCGACAAAACGGAATTTGACGTAAATGCCTACATCAAGGATTTCCTTAAGGGTATGACACCTATATTTGAGGAAAAGGGAATCACCCTTATTTATGACGAGACTGAATTTATTGCTTTTGCTGACCGCAAGCAGATGACAACAGTTCTTTCGAATATTGTTAATAATGCCTGCTCTCACGCAAAGGATGAAAAAATAATAAAAATTTCTACAGAAAAAATTCACAATCATCTTAAGATAAATGTATTTAATACAGGAAGCAAAATCGACGATAAGGATAAGGACGGAATTTTCACGTCATTTTATCGTGCGGATAAAGCCCACTCCCGTAAGGAAGGACGCTTTGGCTTGGGCCTTTCCATTGTTAAATCAATTATCGACAATCACGACTGTGAATGCGGTTTTGAAAACAAAGAAAACGGCGTGGAATTTTGGTTTACCATGGAATTGAAAGGACTTTGAAATGAAAATTAATTTTGTAATACCCTGCCTTTTAGGCGTTGAAGGAATAATTGCCGACGAGCTCCGCTTTTTAGGTGCCGAGAACGTAAATGCACAAAACGGCAGAGTGCTCTTTTCAGGCGACGAAAATATGTTGGCAAGAGTTAATATATGCTCCCATTTTGCAGAGCGTGTGCAGATACACATAGGCTCCTTTACTGCAAAAACCTTTGAGGAGCTTTTTCAGGGAGTTAAAAATCTTCCTTGGGAAGAATGGATTGGCAAGGACGACGCCTTCCCCGTAAAGGGCTATTCCCTTAAATCAACTCTTTTTAGCGTTAGTGACTGTCAGGCAATTATCAAAAAAGCGGTTGTTGAAAGACTTAAGTCAAAATACGGCATTTCATGGTTCAACGAAACAGGACCCGTTCATCAGATTCAGTTTGCTATTATGAATGATGAGGCAACCCTTCTTATTGATACAACAGGTGCAGGTCTTCACAAACGCGGATACAGGCTTTCACAGAACGGTGCGCCTATTAAGGAAACCCTTGCGGCATCAATTTGTGCACTTGCAAAGCTTCGTCATTATCACACACTTTACGACCCAATGTGCGGTAGCGGTACCTTACTTATTGAGGGTGCCTTGTATGCTCACAACATTGCTCCGGGACTTAACAGACATTTTGCCGCCGAGCGTTTTGACGTTCTGCCCAAAAACATCTGGAAAGAGGAAAAGGAAAGAGCCATAAGTCTTGAAAAAGTTGATACGGACTTTGTGGGCTACGGCTCCGATATAGATGAACAGGCAATCAGAATTGCTATGGAAAATGCTTCCCGACTTCCCATCGGCAAAAAGCTTCACTTTGAAAAGCGTGATATCAAGGATTTCAGAAAATATAGCGAAAGGGGTACGGTTATATGTAACCCGCCCTATGGTGAAAGACTTCTTGATTTGCAGGAGGCGGAAAACATTTATCGCCAGATGGGTAGAGTTTTTGACAAGCAGCACGGCTGGAGCTATTACGTAATCACTCCCGACGAGGAGTTTGAAAACTGCTTTGGTAGAAAGGCAGATAAGAGCAGAAAGCTTTATAACGGTATGATTAAATGCCGACTTTATATGTATTTTAAATAATCCGAAACGGAGAATTTTTTATGAAACACCTTTTTATTATTAACCCCAAATGCGGTAAGGGTATTTCTTACGAACGATGTGCAGAAACTATAACCGAAACAATGACGGCAATGGGTATCGGGAATTACGAAATTCACGTTACCGAAGGTCCTCGCGACGGCTACGAGTACACAAAAAAGGAAGTGGATAAGGGCGAGCATATCCGTGTGTACGCCTGCGGCGGCGACGGCACTCTTTACGAGGTTGTTAATGCTTGTGCCTGCAAGAAAAATGCAGAGGTTGCGGCGTTCCCCTTAGGAAGCGGCAATGACTTTATACGTATTTTCGGAGATAAAAAAGACCTGCGTAACGTAGCGGACCACGTGAACGGCACGGTTATGGACTTTGACGTTATTAAATGCGGTGACGAATATGCTATAAATCAGTGCTCAATGGGTCTTGATGCAGAGGTTTGTGCAAAACAGGCATACTTCAAAAAATTCCCGTTCCTTTCGGGTGAGTTAGCATACACGGTTTCGTTGCTTTATTGCTTTATCGGTAAAATGAAAAGCAGATTTACAATTACAATTGATGATGGTGAGCCCTTCACTCAGAACGTTCTTTTCTGTGTAGGTGCAAACTCCCGTTGGTACGGCGGTGGCTACAAGGCGGCGCCCACAGCGCTTACTTACGACGGACTTCTTGATTTTGTTATACTCGAAAAAAGAGGTATAAGATTAAAACTTCTTCCGCTTATAAGCAAGTACAAAAAGGGTGAGCATCTTGATTGGGATATCACCACATTCAAGAGGGGCAAAAAGATTAATATTAAAAGTGAAAAACCCGCCGCGGTTAATGTTGACGGCGAGTGTCAGTACGTAACTGAAAGTACATTTGAAATTATCGAAAAGGGTATTAAATTTGTAGTCCCCGCTTGTTCTGATTTTATGGAGAGGGTCAAGAACAATAACGTTTAATTAAATAGTAAATAAAAAAGATGTTCTGAGCAATTACTGTTCAGAACATCTTTTAGTTTTAAAGTATTCCGCCGGGGCCAAATGCGGCAAGTAAGAAACCTGCGGCAACGGCAGAGCCGATAACACCCGCAACGTTGGGACCCATAGCGTGCATAAGAAGGAAGTTGGTAGGATTATACTTTCTACCTTCATTCTGAGCAACGCGAGCCGCCATAGGTACTGCAGAAACACCTGCGGCACCAATAAGGGGATTGATTTTTCCCTTGGTAACAACATAAAGAATTTTACCGAAAAGAACACCGCCGACAGTTGACAAGCAGAAAGCAGCAAGACCTAAACCAACAATAAGTAATGTCTTGAGCTGGAGGAAATCTTCGCCGTTTGCGGTAGCACCAACTGAAATACCTAAAAGAATTGTAACTATATTCATAAGGGCATTCTGTGCAGTATCGCTGAGTCTGTCAACAACGCCGCATTCGCGGAAAAGGTTACCGAGCATCAACATACCGAGAAGAGGAGCAACCGAGGGGAGAAGAAGGGCACAAACAATGAGAACGGCAACGGGGAAGATAATCTTCTCTGTTTTAGATACCTTTCTTAACTGTTTCATCTCAACCGCACGTTCTTTTTTAGTTGTGAGAACTTTCATTATGGGCGGTTGGATAATGGGAATAAGTGCCATATAAGAATATGCCGCCAACGCAATGGGAGCAAGAAGGTGGGGTGCGAGCTTTGATGTCAGGAAAATGGCTGTGGGGCCGTCTGCACCACCGATAATGGCAATGGAAGCCGCCTCCTGAGCGTTAAACTGACCTGAGCCTATAGCAATAAGGAATGCGGCGTATACACCAAGCTGGGCTGCAGCACCTAAAAGAAGGCTCACGGGATTTGAAAGGAGGGGACCGAAGTCCGTCATAGCTCCGACACCAAGGAAAATAAGACAGGGGAAAAGACCGGATTTAACGCCTACGTAAATAATTCGTAAAACACCCGAGTCATACCAATGTGTACCTGCCACGGCTTCTGCGCCTATGGCACCCAACTCACCGCCCGTAGTGTCCAGCATAAGGTCTGCACCGGGAAGGTTAGCAAGAACAATACCGAAAGCTATGGGTACGAGAAGGAGGGGTTCAAACTTGAATTTGATGGCAAGCACAAGGAAAACGATTGCCACGCCAATCATAACGAAGTTTTCCCACTGCAAAAGGTGGAAGCCTGACTGCTCCCAAAGATTTAATAAAATTGCACTAATATCCATTTTGAGGCACCCTCAATTAGATAACTGCAAGAACGTCGTCAGTGTTTACTGTAGAGCCCTTAGGAGCGTTAATTGATTTAACAGTACCATCACAGGGAGCAACGATATCATTTTCCATTTTCATAGCTTCAAGAACTACAACAACGTCGCCTGCCTTAACTGCATCGCCAACGTTTTTCTTAACTGCAAGAACAGTACCGGGCATGGGAGCCTTAATCTGTGTGCCATCTGCAACTGCAACAGGTGCAGCGGGAGCGGCAGGAGCCTCGGGTGCTGCTTCAACAGCAGGAGCTGCAACAGGTGCTGCAACGGGAGCAACAGGAGCTGCTGCCATTACGGGAACCTGTGAAATGCCTGTAACAATAGCGTCTGTTTCTGTAACGTCTACTTCGTAAATTTTTCCGTTTAAAGTAACATTGTATTTCATTATATTATTCCTCCACTAATTTGATTGAGTTAAAAGCAAGATTTTCAAGAGGGATACCTGTTTTATTAGATGTAATAGCCATAATAACTGCGGCATCCTGTTCGCTTACGTTTTCAAGCACAGGGTCCTGATTAAGACGTTTAATGCTTCTGAAAGCAAGTCTTTCAAGGTCGATACCTGTTTTGAATGATGTAATAGCCATAATAACTGCGGCATCCTGTTCGGAAATACCATCAAGTGTTACGTATCCGGGTGTGTAGGGATATTCGGGCTCTTCTGCTGTTTCTTCAATTACTTCAGAGGTTTCTTTAACCTCGGGTGCAGCAGCGGGCTCACTTGTCTGAGCAACGCTTTCGGGCTTTTTATCTGTCTTTTTGATTTTTGAAAAGATTTTTGAAAAGCCTAAAACAAGAATTGCAAGAAAAGCAAGAACTGCAAGAACAAGAAGGAAGCCTAACCCTGAAATGCCGGAAGCATCAAAAAAGGTGAAATCCTTTGCTAAGGAAAGAAGTGTCATATATATTCCTCCTTAGTCAATAGCCTTGAATTCGTAGTCGTAAATTTTACCTGCCATTTCTTCGCGGTAGTCGAAGAAGCTTTCTGCCTGAGTGGGGAAGGCGATGTATGAAAGAACATCCTCGTCACTCTTAGCCTTATCGCCGATTTCAGCCTTTGCAGCCTCAAACTGGGGAGCAAGAGTGTCAGCATATCTGCCTTCAATACCCTTTTCGTCACCGAGAATCTGCTTTTTAACATCCTCGTTAACTTTACCGGGAGCGTTGCCGTATTCACCCATAAGGTAGGATTTAACTTCCTTGGATACCATCTTGTAGCGTTCACCTGCAAGCACATTGTTTGTAGCCTGAACACCAACCATCTGGCTCATAGGTGTAACAAGGGGAGGATAACCTAAATCCTCACGAACTCTGGGAGTTTCAAGAAGAACCTCGTCAAATTTGTCCATCTTACCCTGTGCAGTAAGCTGAGCAACAAGGTTTGAAAGCATACCGCCGGGAACCTGATAATCAAGTGCCTTTGTATCTGTTGTAAGAACTGTGGGATTAAGAAGACCGCTTTCAAGCGCCTTTGCTCTGATAGGCTTGAAGAAATCTGCAACGCCCTGTAATACCTTGCCGTCAAGACCTGTTTCGTAGCCCAACTCCTGAAGAGTGTAGTTAAGGGTTTCTGTTGCGGGCTGAGATGTACCGCCAGACATTGAAGAAATAGCGGTGTCAAGTACGTCCACACCTGCTTCAACTGCCTTAAGGCAGGTCATAAAGCCAAGACCTGTTGTGCAGTGAGTATGAAGCACAATGGGAAGGTCAACAGCGTCTTTAAGTGATGAAACAAGCTTGTATGCCTCTGCAGGGCTGAGAATACCTGCCATATCCTTAATGGCAATTGTCTGACAACCGAGTGACTGCATATTCTTTGCAAGCTCAACGTAAGCTTCAAGAGTATGAATGGGGCTGATGGTGTAGCAGATGGCACCGGAAGCAATAGCGCCGTTCTTAACTGTTTCATCAACAGCAACCTCAATATTTTTAACGTCGTTAAGCGCATCAAAAATTCTGATGATATCAATGCCGTTTTCTACGCTCTTTTTAACGAACATACGAACAACGTCATCGGGATAGTGATGATATCCTAAAAGGTTCTGTCCTCTCAAGAGCATCTGAAGCTTTGTGTTGGGACAAGCCTTTTTAATTTTTCTGAGTCTTTCCCACGGATCTTCCTTAAGGTAACGAAGACATGAGTCGAATGTTGCACCGCCCCAGCACTCGAGTGAGTAGTAGCCTGCTTTGTCGAGCTCTGAAAGGATGGGCTGAAATTCATTGAATTTCATACGTGTTGCAATTAATGACTGGTTGGCATCACGCAACACGGTTTCGGTAAATTGTACCTTTTGCATTTTACTTTTCTCCTTTGTTTTTTATTAAGGAATGTATATATGAATGGAGGGAGAGTCGTTTCACTTAATTCTCGCCTACCAATTTTCCCCACTATAGAATACACTAAATCGCTTATTTTATCAAGTGGATTGATATAAATTTGTCAAATTGTGGTAATAATTTTACGCAATAAGAGACTTTTTTTATATTTTGCCAATAGAATATTCAGATTGCAAAGCAAAACCCTGTTTATATCCGAAAAACAGGGTTTTTGCTATACTATTATATATAGTGTCATTTGCAGAAGACGTGTGCACCTATTGTAGTTACCACGGGTCGGGTTCGTATCCATTTGTTGGAGGTTTTGGCGGGGTTGTAGTAATAAAGAGCACCGCCCGAGGGGTCCCAACCGTTTATAGCGTCCTGTGCCGCCTTTCGGGATGTGGCGTCGGGACTTACTGACCAGTTGCTATCCGTAACGGCAGAAAAAGCTCCCTTTTGATAAACCACACCTGAAACGGTGTCGGGGAATGAGGAGGAGTCAACACGGTTAAGAACTACCGCACCCACTGCAACCTGACCTACGTAGCTTTCTCCGCGAGCCTCAGCTGCAATAACCTTCGCCAACAAATATACGTCCGACGAGCTATAGCCTCCTGAAGAAACGGATGATGCATCACCTAAACCCAAATATAAAAGCGTTTTCTTACCGGCGATACCGTCGGCGGTTATGCCAACGGACTTCTGAAACTGTCGCACGGCACTCTGTGTTTTCACTCCGTATATACCATCTATGCTACCGTTAAAGAAGCCAAGTGAGCGAAGCTTGGTCTGGATACGTCGCACCTCGTCACCCCGTGAGCCTAATTTTGAAAGAACCTGAGTGGCTTCCTGCTTGGTTTCGGTTGCTTTTATAACCCCTGCGGTACAGATTATAATAGTAATGCATAGAATAATACATATTGTTTTAAATGCTTTTGAATGCAAAAAGTTAATCGTGTTGCTGGTTTTAAATCTAAGCATAAAGGTCTCCTTGAAATTGTGTTTTATAATAGGTTTTTCTTAATTTTTGAGTTTATACATTGTTTATACAAAGTTTTGAACAAGAAAATTGTGGTGCAAAAAGACCCAAAACACAACATCTTGTGACCGAAAAATTTTTCTTAAAAATAATTAAAAAAGTTTAAAAAAAGTGTTGACTTTTCAGAAATCCTTTAGTATAATACCCGAGCACTCACACGAAAGAGCTGTGAGCCGCAAGGAGGCTCCGATAGGACGAACCAAGCGGACGTCTTTTGAAATCCACGGCATCGCAACACCCGGGAGGGTGGAAAAGATTGCGAAAAAAGATTAAAAAAGATGTTGACAAGAGAAGATGATTGTGATATTATCTTAAGGCACTCTTGAGAGGGGAGCTTCGAAAGAGGGCAAACGAACCTTGAAAATTAAACAACGATTAAAGAAAAAACCCTTGAGATTTTTTTGAGCGCAAATAATTGCGAAAGTAAACCGGACTTAGAAATAAGTTAAACGGAAAAGATACGTCAGTATCGAAAAGAGCTAAGAAGCTTTAAAAAAGGTTTGAACATCGAAAGATGTTTAGATATAATTTTTTAGAGAGTTTGATCCTGGCTCA
>JAFYLQ010000061.1 GCA_017550105.1 Clostridia bacterium
GAAAATATATTTCTGAAAAAGCAGGCTTATAATACGGAAAGGTGTTTTAAATAATGTCAGCTGAAAAATTAAAATATTTTTGCAATGGTCAGTACGTTGAATCAAAAACCGACGTATGGTACGACCTTCACAACCCCAGCACAGGCGAAGTAACAGGCTATGCCCCCTGCTGTACAAACGACGAGGTTCTTGAAGCCATTGAAGCCGCAAAAAAAGCTTATCCCGCATGGAGTGCAACACCCGCTATCAAGCGTTCACAGATACTCTATAACGTTCGTAACCTTCTTATTAAGCACATGGAAGAGCTTACAACACTTGTTGCAGAGGAAAACGGCAAGGTATGGGCAGAGGCTGAGGGTGACGTACTCAAAGCCAAGGAAGGCACAGAGCTTGCTATTCAGACAACATCGCTTATGATGGGTGAAAGCCTTATGGATGCATCCAAGGGCTTCGACACCGTTTTATACCGTGAATCAATGGGTGTTTTTGCAGGTATTGTACCCGTTAACTTCCCCGCTATGATTCCCTTTGGTTGGATGGTTCCCGTTTGCGTTGCTTGCGGTAACACAATTGTTCTTAAAGCCGCTTCACTTACACCCCGCACCGCTTTAAGAATTGCAGAGCTTTACAAGGAAGCCGGTATGCCCGACGGCGTTGTTAACGTTGTTACCTGCTCAAGAAATGAAATCAACACCATTCTTGACCACCCCGATATCAAGGGTATCACATTTGTTGGTTCAACACCCGTTGGTAAGCTTATTTACGAAAGAGCCGCAAAGGCAGGCAAACGCGTTCAGGCTCTTTGCCAAGCTAAAAACCATGCACTTGTTCTTGAGGATGCTCCCATCGAAAGAACTGTTGCCGGTATTATTAACTCTGCATATGGTTGTGCAGGACAGCGTTGTATGGCTCTTTCCTGCTGTGTTGTACAGGAATCCATTGCTGATAAATTTGTTGCTGAGCTAAAAAAACAGGCAATGCAGATTAAGGTTGGCAAGTCCGTTGATAAATCTTCAAAGCTTGGTCCCCTTACATACAAAAAGCATTATGACGAGGTTGTTTCAGACATCGAAAAGGGTGTTAAGGAAGGCGCAACACTTGTTCTTGACGGCAGAAACCCCGAGCTTCCCGATGAAATCAAAAATGGCTACTTTGTAGGCCCCACAATTTTTGATAACGTCACAGAGGATATGACTATCGGCAGAGACGAGGTTTTCGGCCCCGTGCTTTGCGTTAAACGTGTTAAGGATTTCCACGAGGGTCTTGCGGTTATGAATGCTAACCCCTATGCAAACGGCTCAGTTATCTTTACACAGAACGGTCACTACGCCCGTGAATTCACCCGTCACACCCACGGCGGCATGGTTGGTGTTAACGTTGGTATCCCCGTTCCCATCGGCTTCTTCCCCTTCTCAGGCCACAAGGATTCATTCTTTGGTGACCTTCACTGCCTTGGTAAGGATGCTTACAGATTCTTTACAGAAAGCAAATGTGTAACCACACGTTGGTTTGACGAGGACGAAATCAAGAAAACAGAAGTTTCTACATGGGACGGAACAATATAAACCCAAAGAAAGGATATAATAATTATGCTTAACATTGGTATTATCGGCGCTGGCCGTATTGGTAAGGTTCACCTTGAATCTATTTCATATCACGTTAAAAATGCAGTTGTAACTGCAATTGCAGACCCCTTTATGAACGACGAAACAAAAGCGTTCTGTGAAGGCTTCGGTGTTGAAAAAATCTATACAGATTACAAAAAAATCATTGAGGATGAAACAATTGACGCTGTTCTTGTTTGCTCTTCAATAGATACTCACGCACCTATTTCTATTGAAGCTATCAACGCAGGCAAGCATGTTTTCTGTGAAAAGCCTCTTGCTAATACAGTTGATAAAATTCTTGAAATTGCAGATGCACTCAAAGCTCACCCCGAGGTAAAATTCCAGGTTGGATTCAACCGTAGATTTGACCACAACTTTGCCGCTATAAGAAAGGCTTACGACGAAGGCAGAATTGGTGACGCACAGATTCTTAAAATCACATCACGTGACCCCCAGGCACCTCCCGTTGGCTACTGTGCAGCAAGTATTTTCCTTGATATGACAATTCACGATTTTGATATGGCTTGCTTCCTTACAAATAGTGACGTTGAAGAGCTTTATGTATATGCCGATGCACTTATTAATCCCGGCATTCGTGAATACGGCGACTTTGATACAGCAATCATTTCAATGAAAATGGAAAACGGTGCTCTTGCAGTTATAGACAACTCACGTCAGGCTATGTACGGCTATGACCAGAGAGCTGAGCTTTTCGGTTCAAAGGGAATGGTTGCAACTGCAAACGACACACTTTCAACTGCAGTTATTGCAGATGCTAACGGTGTAACCGGTGAAAAGCCCCTTTATTTCTTCCTTGAAAGATATATGGGCTCGTTCTCCGAGGAGGTTAGACAGTTTGTTGACTACTGTATAAACGATAAAGAAACACCCGTTGGTATTCACGCAGGTCTTCAGTCAGTTAAGATTGCTCTTGCAGCTGAAAAATCCGCTAACGAGGGCAGACCTGTTAAGCTTTCAGAAATAAACTAAAGAGGTCTTTTTAATGTCTGAAAAAAACTATGACATTATAGTTATTGGTGCAGGTTGCGGCGGTTTAACCGCCGCAGCATTTGCTGCCAAGGAAGGAAAAAAGGTATTATTGCTTGAACGTCACAATTCCCCCGGTGGATTTTCATCAAGCTTCGTACGAGGCAGATTTGAATTTGACGTTTCATTACACGAGCTCTGCAGATTTTCAAATGAAGCAGGGCTTGGTGAATTGCGCATACTTTTTGATTACTTGGGAATCAGCAACAAAATTCAATGGACAAGTATTCCCGAAGCCTTCCGATTAATCAGCAGATCGTATGATGGCAGAAAAATTGACGTTGCTATGCCCTTTGGTGTTGAGGATTTTATTAATGCTATGGAGCAGTACGTTCCCGACAGCAAGGAGTCAATGACAAGACTTTTTAAGCTTGGTGACGAAATTGAAGAGGCTACAGAATATTTTGCAGCTAATGAAACAAAAATGAGTTTCACCGAGCTTCGTCACATAATGAAAAAATACGGCAATTTTGTAAAGACTGCCCCCTATTCTGTTAACGAGGTTCTTGATGCATTAAGCGTACCCAAAAAGGCTCAAGAGATTTTCAACGCCTATTGGATGTATCTTGGTGTTGACTGCGACAGATTGAGCTTTACTCATTATATCAGTATGGTGAACTCTTACGTTAAGCTTGGTGCTTACGTTCCCACCTTAAGAAGCCATGCGCTTAGTATGGCGTTGGCAGGTGTTATTGAGGACAACAATGGTGAAATACGCTATAACACCCACGTTTCAAGAATTTTATTTACTGACGGCAAGGCGTCAGGAGTTATTTTGAAAAATGGTGAAAAAATAACCTGCAATCACATTATCGCAAACTGTTCACCAACTACCGTATATTCCAAAATGATGAAAAAGGGTGACGTACCCTTATCCGCCATTAAAAGAACTAATGCACGTACCTTTGGTGCAAGAGGTGCTTGTGTTTACCTTGGACTTAACCGTTCACCTGAGGAATTAGGAATTAAAAACTATTCGTATTTTATTACAGACACCTCTGACACGGCTTCTCAGTTTGCACTTATGAAATCTATAGATACAAACACCGCTCAGGCTACAGTTTGTTTAAATATAGCAAATCCCGATTGTTCCCCTGCAGGAACAACAATTCTTTGTATGACCACACTTTATACCGATAATTGTTGGGCAGACATAACGCCCGAGGGCTATTTCGAAGAAAAGGACTTGCTTGCCGCCCGACTTATATCAAAATTCGAAGATGCTACGGGCATCACAATTCACAAATATATAGAAGAAATTGAGGTTGCCACCCCTGTTACGTTCGCAAGATACACTAACACACCGCAAGGTGTAATTTATGGTTATCTTGGTGATGATTGGGATAGCATCATCCCCCGTTTTATGACCGAAGAGCTTGATTGTGACACCCCAGGTCTTCGCTTCTGCGGTGGTTGGGGTACTCAGCTTTCAGGTGTTAATTCCGCAGTCGCTTCAGGCAGAAATGCCGCTTTTGCAACCCTCGGTGATATATCCGAAGAAAGGAGCGAACAGAATGAACAATAAAATCAAGGTACGCTCAACCCTTAATGATATACGTAACTTCACAAATATTCCCGAATTAAGAAAGGGTGTTATTCAGGAAGCACCCGAAACACCCATAAACGGAAACTTTACGGTTAACTCAATCGCAAACTTCTTACACCCGTCAGTACAATACCTAAAAGTGAAGCAGGTTGCTGAAATTAACCGAAGCACCCGTGCTTATATTCTTGAACCCGACGCCGCACACGGTACCGCAAAATTAGCGTATTACAGGCCTGGTCAATGGATTAGTGTAACGCTTAATATAGGTAACGCCGTTGTCACAAGACCTTATACTCTTTGTGCTTCACCCTTACGCTCTGTTGAAGATGAATATATGCTTATAGTAAGCAAAAAGCCTGACGGCTTTGCTTCGCATTATATTATCAACAATTGGAAAAAAGGCACAGAAGTTGTAGCCTCGGCACCAATGGGAAACTTTTACTATCAACCCTTACGAGATTCAAAAAACGTTGTTGCTGTTTGTGATAATCAGGGCTTTACACCTTTTTTATCAATGGCAGAGGCTATTGCGGACAAATCCCTTAATATGGATTTAACCCTTATATATTCTGCAAGAAAACAAGCTGAAGCAATTATGTCACAAAGATTTGACGAGCTTTCTGAAAATACACCTAATTTCAGAATAATTTACGTCTTTAGTGATGAGCACGTTTTTAAATGCGAAAGAGGCTTTGTTACAAAAAGCTTAATCGAAAAATATGCCCCTTTTACAAAATACAGTTTATTTGTGTGCGGTTCGAATACTTTATACAACCGACTTATTCCCCAAATAAGTGAGTTGAAATTAGAAAACAAATACATCAGATTCGGATTAAATGGGCAAATCAACACTCCCGAGGCACTTTCGGATTTCCCACAAGAATCCATCGGAAAAACCTTCTTATGCAAGGTAATAAAGGACGGTTCTTTAATATCGACTGTGCCTTGTTCGGCTACAGAAAGCCTTTTGGTGGCTTTGGAGCGTGAAGGCATAAAAGCCCCCTCGCTGTGCCGTTCGGGTGAATGTGGCTTCTGTAGAGCCAAGCTTTTGAAGGGTAACGTTTTCATCCCTCACGGTGTTGATAACAGAAGACTTGCAGATTCAAGTCACGGCATAATTCATCCCTGTTGTTCATATCCGATGAGCGATATGACCTTAGTAATAAATTAAAACATTGGAGTAATTTTATATGGCAAACGTAGTAGCACAAATTCTTGCATGTTATGGCGGCTTTATGGGTGTTTGCGAACACATAAAGCTTAATATCTATTCCCGCAGAGCCAATAAAATGCAGGAAAAATGCATTAAACGCCTTATGCGAAAAAACAAGACCACCGTTTATGGTAAATTAAATAACTTCAAGGATGTTAAATCCATTGAAGATTACCAGCGTATCGTTCCCCTTTCAACATACGCAGATTATGACGAATACGTATGGCGTATGGCAAATGGTGAAAAGGGTCTTATTACCAATATGTACGTTCGACGCTTCACAGAGTCATCAGGAAGTACAGGCAAGCAGAAGCTTGTTCCCCTTTCGTACTGGGCAGAATGGGTTTGTCAATGCTTCAGCTTTAGTGCACCCGTTGGATGTGCAGTAAAATGGTTTGGTAGAAAAGGTAAGCCCATTCCTCCGCAGAAGGGTCTTCTGACTGCAGAAACAGGCTGCCGTAAGGTAAAGGGCGGTACCATAAGTTGTTTGTCATCCATCCCCCTTTTGAATGCACGACCCCTTGTACCCTCGTTTACAACGTCACCAAAAGAGGTGCTTTTCCCTGAGCCCGGTGCAGATATGGATATGCACTACCTTAAATTGCGATTCGCCTTACCCGATAAAAAGACAAGCTATCTTGGTACAATTTTCATCACTACTCTTGAATCAATGTTCTTTTATATGGAAGAAAATTGGGAAATGCTTTGTGACGATATTGAAAAGGGTATCATTAACGACAGTATAAGAATACCCGATGACCTTCGTCAGAAATACAATAAAAAGCTTAAGCCCAACCCAAAAAGAGCAGAAGAATTACGCCGTGAATTCCGCAAAGGCTTTGACGAATCACCCATTATACCCCGTATCTGGCCCAAGGTTGGTTGGATGTACGGTATGGGTACGGGTTCCCTTTCCTTCTATGCTAAAAAGCTCAGAAGATACATTGGTGAGGATTTACCCATTCATTACCTTGGTTACACCGCAACCGAAGCCTTTATGGCAGTACCCATTGAGTTTAACTCCTTTGAATACGTAATGCTTCCCAACAACGGTTTTTATGAATTCAGACCACTTGATTGCGACAATTACGATAACCTTCTTACCATTAAAGACCTTGAGGTTGGTAAGGAATATGAAATCATACTCACTAATATGAGTGGCTTCTACCGTTACAGAATCGAGGACGTTATTAAGGTAACAGGCTACTACCACCAGAGCCCAAAAATCACCTTCTGCTACCGTCTTAATCAGATAGCCAACATCAGTGGCGAAAAGGTAAGCTCCCTTGCCTTTGATGAAATTGTTGCTAATCTTTCTGAAAAAATGGACGATTTGTACGTCGGCTACAGTATTTACCCTGACAGAAGCACCTCACCCGGGCATTACATATTGCTTGTTGAAACCGCAGAGGATATTAGTGACGAAAAGAAAGCAAAATACAATCAAGCCTTTGAAGAAATGCTTTGCAAGGGTAACGTTAGCGTTGAACCCCTTATAAAAAGCGGTGCTTTAGGTCATTGTGAGGTTAAATTCTTACGTCACGGAACCTATGATGATTACCGTGAGGTTTTACGTAAACGCGGAGCAAACCTTAATCAGGTAAAGCCCATTAAAGTAATTGATAACGACGAAAAGAGGGATTTCTTCTTTTCACATATCCAAGGATAATAAATATGTCTTGTATTAATAAAGAAACCGAATATCTTACATTAAAAAGCAAAGGACTTACGGACGACAAGGTCATTTATGACCTTATTGCCCACAAGGAAAAACTTCCTCAGCTTTATAAGAAAAAAATCCCGTGTGAAATGTACGACAAGGTAAACCTTATGTGCCGTAATTATATGGACAGAATGGCACGTTTTGAGGTTGACTACGATTTCATCATAGACGAAGAAGCTTTCAAAAATGTTGCAATCTGTTGCCTTGAATGTGCCCCTTTTATGCACTCTAAGGTGGTCAACAGCCCACTTTCACCTTATTGGAGGGTAAGTGATTACCACATAGACCAAATGGTAACCTTTAAAGAGGTTCAGGACGTTGAAAAGGCAAGAATGGAATTTTTCTCGAGAGAAATTCCACTTTCAAGCAACGTTCAGATGAATATCGGCGTCTTTTTAAACAATGGTAAATCCTACGTTTGTTTTATATGGAATCATATGTGCTTCGATGGTGGCGGCTACAAATCATTCTGGTGTGATTTCTGCAAAAACTATTCGGACTATGTTCTTAGAGGCATATCACCTGTTAATTTTTCGAGTGGTTCAAGAAAATACACGGAAATATACAAGGATATGGACAAGGCCTTTGCCAAGAAGGCTAAAAAGCAGTTTGCTAACGTTTCACCAAAGGATAAGCATATTCTCCCCTTTGAAAATTTGAATAAAGAGGATAGCGTTGTAATTGTTCATCGTGATATAAGCGAGGAAAAGTTTTCAAAAGCCATCGATTATGCAAAAAGCATCGGTGCAACTGTTAATGACGTTATAGTCGCCGCTTACATTGACGCCTTTGCCAAGGTATCAGGAATGACCGATGATGAATCCATAAACGTTACTTGTGCTACCGATTTAAGAAGACATCTTAAGGACCCCTCAACTATCGGATACACTAATCACGTTTCATTTTCCCATTGCTTTTTAGAAGAAAAAGGCACTGATTACAAGGACACTATGAAACGAGTTTCCGAAAAAACCAAGGAATTAAAAAAAGACCCCTTTATGGGTCTTCACGGTTTGCCTTTACTGAATTTTGCCTATAAATCAATGACCTATATACAAGCCGAAAACGCGGTAAAGTTATTTTATAATAACCCCACCCTTTCGGTTAGTAACGTCGGCAAAATTGACACAGCAGCCTTTTCATTGGCGAATAACCCGCCATTCTCCGCATTTGTTGCAGGTGCGGCAAAGAATAAGCCCTGTGCGGTTATGACGGCTCTTACAATCAACGGAAGGCTAAAGGCATCAATGTGCCTCAGGGGTAACGAAAAGGATAAGGAATTGCTTGAACGCTTCTTTACAGAATTCAAAAACTCAATAGAATCAATATAAAAACAGGTCAGTAAGTCCTTGGCTTACTGACCTGTAATTTTAATTAATCCTTTGTAAGAGCACGAATATATCTCTTAAAGAATGCAACGCCTGCTTCCATAGTATCAATGGGAATACGCTCATTGGTGCCGTGGGTTGTAAGAAGAAGCTCAGTAGTCATAAGGTAGGGTGAATAACGATAAATGTTATCACAAACGTCCTCATACTGACGAGCATCCGTACCACCCATAACAAGATAGGGAGCAACAATAACCTTGGGGTCCATTGATTTACAGATGCTTGAAATAACGTTGAAGGCTCTTGAATCTGTGGGAGAAATCTTCGAGGGGTTTTTACCGCTAAGAAGCTTAACCTCAGCCTTAGGTCCTGCATATTTTTTGATATGTGCCTCAACGTCCTCAACTGTCTGACCGGGCATAATACGGAAGTTAGCAACAACCGAAGCCTTCTGGGGAAGCACGTTGGGTGCAGGGCTACCATTTGACATTGTAATAGCAGTTGTTGTTCTCATCATAGATGCAACGGGAGGAATTTCGGTACATACCCTCTTAATAAGGGGCTTAAGAATGGGGAAATTACTCATAACACATCTTACGGGATAAGTTGTGCTCTTACCGAGTTCATTGAAAAGAGATGAAAGCTGAGGAGTAAGCTCGGCTTTAAACTGATGATTTTCAAGATTACATACAATCTTTGAAAGCTCACCAATTGCACTATGCTTGGGAGGCTGTGAAGAATGACCACCCTTTGCATTAACTGAAATTTCAAAGTCAACGTGACCCTTTTCGGCAATACCGATGCCTGCAAGGTGACCGTCGATTACTTTATCAACCTTAACAGAAAGAATTGCACCGCCCTCGTCAATAACGCTATCAAGCTTGATTCCGCGTTCCTTGAACCACATCATCATACTGTGTGCACCGCACTGCTCACCCTCTGCCATAACCTCCTCGTTATGACCAAAGCAAAGGTAAACGTCACGTTCGGGAACGTAACCCTCAGCAAGGAGTGTTTCAACGGCTTCCATAATACCGATAAGCTGATTTTTAATATCAATTGCACCTCTGCCCCATACGTAGCCGTCGGCAACCTCACCACCAAAGGGGGCGTGAGTCCAGTCGTCCTCAGTACCGGGTGTAACGGGAACAACATCCTGATGAGCAAGTAAAGCGATGGGCTCTTTTTCGGGATGAGCACTCTTCCAATGGTACATAAGAGAGCGTGTTGAGATAATCTGTAAATCAAGCTTTTCATGTACGAGAGGATACGCTTCCTTTAAGAAAGCGTGGAATTCATCGAAAACAGACCAATCAACAAGGCTTTCATCAACGTGTGCAATTGTGGGATATTGAATAGCCTTTGAAAGGTTATTGATAAATCTTTCTACGTCAACCTCTTCAGGAGGGAGCTTGTCAACATCTGCAACGGGCTTCGCCTTGTAGGTTGTTGCAGCTCTAACCATACTGATGCCGACACCTGCGGCGGCTACGGCACCCGTACCCGCTAAAATATACTTTGCTGCCTTTTTCATAATATCAACTCCTGTATTTTATAAAAGATTAAAACAAAGACATCTGGTCGCTATCGGGAAGGTCACCGAAAGCACCGCAATTCTTTAATACTGCGATTGTGGAGCTACCTGCACCTGAACGGATTTCAAAATCCTCAATAGATGAAAATTCGGGTCCGCCGTCATTACGAGCGTTAGCAAGCTGAGCAGCAGCGTTTTCACCAACACCCGCAAGAGATGCGAAGGGCATACGAATTTTGCCATCCTCGGGCACGTAGGAGCTTGCAGTAGATTTATAAACGTCAATTGGTAAAAACTCAATACCACGTACCATAGCCTCGTAAACAATCATCATAATTGTTTCCTTGGACTTTTCTGCCGAGGATGCCTCCTTACCCTTAGCCTTTATCATCTGAAGTAAGGATTTAACCGCACCCTTTCCCTTTGACATTGCTTCTGCATCCACGTCGTCACCACGAACAGTAAGGTATGCACAGTAGTATTCGAGGGGCTTATAAATCTTAAACCAAGCAAGTCTTAAGGATGCAATAATATACGCGGCGGCGTGGGCCTTGGGGAACATATACTGAATCTTTTTACAAGAATCAATATACCATTCGGGAACACCGTGCTCACGCATCATAGCCTCCTGCTCGGGCTTTAACTGTTTGTTCTTCTTACGTACGTCCTCCATAATATCGAAGGCGTGTTTGGGCTCAAGACCCTTGTGAAGAAGATAAACCATAATACTGTCACGAGTACCGATAACCTCGGAAATGGTGCATATACCCTCTTTAATAAGGTCCTGTGCATTACCAAGCCACACGGCAGTACCGTGGGAAAGACCCGCAATCTGAATAAGGTCGGCAAAGGTCTGCGGTCTTGCTTCAAGAAGCATTCCCTTAGTGAAGTCCGTACCCATTTCGGGAATTGAAAGTGTACCCGTGGGCCAACCTAATTCCTCCTCAGTTACACCCAAGGGCTCGGGAGAAGTACAAATCTCGTAAAGCTTACGGTCACTGATATCAATATCAAGGACGTCAATGCCCGTTAAGTCTGTTAAATGCTTATAAATTGTGGGAACATCATGGCCGAGCTCGTCAAGCTTCAACAAGGTATCGTGCATTGAGTTGAAGTCAAAGTGAGTTGTGATAATGTCCTTAGTAGCATCGTCAGCGGGTCTTTGAACGGGTGTGAAATCCTCAACCTCATAGGTATTGGGAACAACAACCATACCACCGGGATGCTGACCCGTAGTACGCTTAACACCCGTACAACCAATGGTAAGACGGTCAATTTCCGCCTTGGTCATTGTAAGACCGCGTTCATCAATATATTTTTTAACAAAGCCGTATGCAGTTTTATCTGCCACACCTGAAATAGTACCTGCTTTGAAAACGTATGCCTTACCGAATAATTCCTCAGTATATTTGTGTGACTGTGCCTGATATTCACCCGCAAAGTTAAGGTCGATATCGGGTGATTTATCACCAAAGAAGCCAAGGAAGGTTTCAAAGGGAATTTCGTGACCGTCACGTATAAGAGCATTTCCGCAATGAGGACAATTTTTAGGCGGAAGGTCAAAGCCTGAACCAACCTCATTGTGAAGAAAAAACTCGGAATAGCGGCATTCGGGACAACGATAGTGGGGCTGCAAGGGGTTAACCTCTGAAATACCCGCCATAATTGCAACGAACGATGAACCAACCGAGCCTCGGGAACCAACGTAATAGCCGCATTCCTCAGAATGCTTAACAAGGAGTCGGGCAATCATATAAAGACCTGCGAAGCCGTTTTCAATAATTGATTTAAGCTCCTTTTCAAGTCTTTGAGCAACAATTTCAGGAACGGGGTCACCGTACCATTCCTTGGCTCTGTCCCAACAATGCCTTGTTAAATCCTCTTCAGCACCGGGGATAATGGGGTTGAAGGTGCCGTCGGGAATGGGTAAAATACCCGGTTCAACCATATCGGCAATAATATTTGTGTTTGTAATAACAACCTCTTTAGCCGTATCTTCACCAAGATAACTGAATTCCTCAAGCATTTCTGCAGTAGTTTTAAGGTAAAGGGGCGGTTGATAATCCGCATCCTTAAAGCCCTGCCCCGCCTGAAGAATGGCTCTGAATTTTGCATCCTCTTTTTTGAGGAAGTGAACGTCGCCTGTTGCAACGGTCTTTTTACCCAATTCATCACCAAGATTAATAATGGCACGGTTAATTGTTCTGATATCGTCAAATGAGTTAATGTCGGCAAAAAGCTCGCGCATAGCCTCACGCATCTGGTCTTTTCTTAACATATACTCGTTGTTACCAACGGGCTGAATTTCAAGATAGTCATAAAATGATGCGATTTCAACTAATTTATCGTGGCTTTCATTTTTAACAAATGCCTCAAAAAGTTCACCCTCGGAACAAGCGCTACCGATTATAAGACCCTCGCGCATTTCGTGAATAAGACTCTTGGGCATTCTTGGTTTTCCACGGAAATAATCAAGGTTTGAACGAGAAATAAGCTTATAAAGATTTTTTAAACCAACCTTATTTTTTACAAGTAAAATACAGTGGTAATAGCTGTCGGTCAAAATTTCTTCTTTAGGCTTCTTTGAGCCGTCGCTATTAATATCGTTAACAAGGTAGGCTTCACAACCATAAATAATCTTGAAATCGCTACCACGTGCAGTGTTGCAAGCCTCAGGGAAGGCTTGTACACAACCATGGTCAGTAATTGCAATCGCCTTATGCCCCCATTTCATAGCCGTTTTAACAATGGATTTTGCACTGCTCATAGCATCCATTGCAGACATATTGGTATGAAGATGAAGCTCGACACGTTTTTCCTCTGCCTCATCCACAGGGTCAACCTTTGAAATGGTGGAAACTGCGTTAGGTTTAATAATAAAGTCTTTTTTATAGTCGTCATAAAGAAGGGGTCCGCGTACAATAACGGTAACTCCATCTTTGATTTTACTGTCGAGGAATTCAAGCTGTTCCTTCAAATCAAAAAACTTACAACCGAATGAGCCCGTGTTATCGGTAATATTAAATTCTATAATGGAACGTTTACCGTCCTTGGTTTCACGTTTTTCGTATTTAAACACGTCGCCCCAAACAAGAATTTCACCATCGTCAAATGAAATTTCATTCATAGGAGTGGGCTTAGCATATTTAAACTGACCGAAAATTGACTGAACGGTATTGAAATCAAGAGGAACCCCATCAAAATTAGGATTAACCTCAGGGGGCTTTACGGGTTGATTAGCCCTGTCGATTTCACGTTGTTTTTTTAAAAAATCCTCTTCACTACTGTTTTCGCCCTCAAAAACAACTGAAATTTTTCTTTCAAAGTGCTGCAAAACGTAGTCTTCAAGGAATTTATCCGCATTGGCATTTTCACAAATATCCCTGCCGTGCTTCAAAAACTTAACGGTAAAGACGTTGTCAACAAAGGTGGTGTCAATCTGGTCTAAAAAGCCGTTTGTCTGAGGAACGCTCTTTTTAACAACTCTTAAAAGCATAGGGAAGCACTCGTACTTAAGTGCTTCAGGAGGTAAAACGTAGTCAAACTCAACCCTTTTTAGGTTAAGAGCATTTTTAACCTCCCCTGCCACTGCCTTGAGGCACATAATATTATCAAAAATATCAATGTGCAACAAAGCAGTCATGGACTGTTCCTCTTTATTAATATGTAAATCGGTGAACATAGTATTTTTTAACATACTACGGTATTTGTCTGTAGATATGTATTCACCGAATATTTCAAGGAAATTGTACAATTTCATATTTTATCTAATTCGTCAAGTAATTCTTTGACAATGTCCTCCTCGGACACCTTTCTTAAAATTTCGCCCTTTTTGAAAAGGACTGCACATCCGTCACCGCCTGCGATACCGATGTCTGCTTCTCTTGCTTCACCGGGGCCGTTAACAACACAACCCATAACGGCAATTTTAACAGGCTTTTTGATGTTTTTAACTGCATCTTCAACCTGTGCCGCTAAGGATACAAGGTCGATTTTTGTTCGTCCGCAGGTGGGACAAGCAACAATCTGAGGAGTTTCAACACGAAGGTTAACTGCATTAAGAATGTTTCTTGCGGCATAAATCTCCTTAACGGGTGAATCTGTGATAGAAACACGCATAGTATCGCCGATACCCTTAAGAAGCAATGAACCGATACCGATGGAGGATTTAACAAGTGAGCTTCTTTCAGTACCTGCTTCCGTAACACCTAAGTGCAAAGGATAATCGCAACGCTCGGCAACAAGGGAATATGCATTTACCATATTCTCAACGTCGGAGGATTTGATTGAAATAACTGTATCATAGAAGCCGCAATCCTCAAGAAGTTTAACGTGTCTGAAGGCACTTTCAACCATTGCTTCGGGAGTAGCACCGCCGAATTTTTCAAGCAAATCCTTTTCAACGGAGCCTGAGTTAACGCCTATACGAATAGGAACGCTCTTTAAAGCGCAGGCATCTGCAACTGCGGCTACACGCTCTGCAGAGCCGATGTTACCGGGATTGATACGAATTTTATCAACACCCGCCTGAAGGCTTTCGAGTGCAAGTCTGTAATCAAAATGAATATCTGCAACAAGGGGTACGTTAGAATGCTCTTTGAGTTTGCCGAGCACCTTAACCGCATCCATATCGGGTACTGCCATACGGACAATTTCACAACCTGCATCCTCTAATGCCTTAAGCTGTGCCAAATTACCCTCAAAATCAGAGGCAGGAGCATTTAACATTGACTGAATAGCAATGGGAGCGTCACCGCCGATTTTAATATTACCAACCTTAACTTGTCTTGAAACACGTCTAATCATAATTAATCACCGTTAAAATAAAAATATAACATCCTTAATGGATATAATTGCCATAAACAGAAGTAAAATTACTATACCCACCGTGTGCACAATGCCTTCACGCTTTGCGGGAATAGGCTTTCTGCGTAACATTTCAATAAAAATAAAGAATAATCGTCCGCCGTCAAGTGCAGGAATGGGTAAAAGGTTGAATACACCAACGTTAATCGTAAGCATTGATAAGAAGGATAGTGCCGTAAGCATTTTATCCCCGAAATTTTCTGCCTGTGAGGTAGTTTCGGCAATGGCAGAAATGGTGCCGATGGGACCCGATATTTCACGAACGCCGTATTTACCCGTTACTATATCAACAAGGCTAAGTCTTACCATCTGCACGATTGAAGCAGAATCAAGGAACGAGTTTACAATTACGTTCTTAACTGTCGGCTTTTCACCAACAATCTGAAAATCCTGTTGTATATATTGCTTACCGTCAAACTCAAACTGTTTAAATTCAACGCCCTTAAGTTCAACCTTTTCACCGTCACGAATAACGGTAAAATCTATTTTGTTATCAACGTCGCGTACAAGGTTAAACGAAATACCCATATAAGAGTAGATTTTTGTATTGTTAATCTCAACAATTTCGTCACCGGGTTGAAGTCCACCCTGTTGACTTACGGCGCCGGGCATAAAACCGTAAATGGTTCTTGTGCCGACTACACCGCTGAAGGTAAGGCAAATACCCACAACGAGCACACCTAAAAGAAGATTTAATATTGCACCTGCGGCAATTATAATAAAGCGTTGCCAAGCAGGTTTCTTGCCGAAAGCTCTTTCGTTGTCGCTTTCTTCGTCCTCGCCCTCCATACTTACAAAGCCGCCAATGGGTAAAAGACGAATAGCATAAAGGGTTTCACCTATTTGTTTTTTTATAAGCTTCGGGCCCATACCCAATGAAAACTCATTAACCTTAACCTTAAAAAGCTTTGCAAAGAAGAAATGCCCGAACTCGTGAATGCCGATTATTGCACCAAAAAGGAGTATAGCCAACAAATAGGGCCAGACATTAGACCAGATACTGCCAATATCGAGATTGATAAAAAACACCTCCGAATTAAATGGATGCTAACTCACGTACCTTTTCACGCATAAGCACATCCGTGTCAAGAACGTCCTGTAAAGTATAATCGGGCTTATGGGGTGCAAACTCTGCCGCCTTGGAAATAAGCTCGGGAATCTGAAGGAAGGTAATCTTGCCCTGACGGAAAAGAAGGTTTGCTTCCTCATTAGCGCAGTTAACCGCCGCAGGAATAAGACCGCCCTTTTTGATTGCATTTCTGCAGATATCCATACAGGGGAAGTTCTCGTAATCGGGCTTATAGAAGGAAAGGTTACCAATCTCCCACAAATCCAACTGCTTTTCAGGAGATTCAAAACGGTCGGGATAAGTAATTGCAAACTGAATGGGCAAACGCATATCGGGATGACCAAGCTGAGCAATCACGGAGTTATCATCATATTCAATAAGTGAATGCACAATGCTTTCACGATGAACAACAATATCAATCATATCGGGGCTAACGTCAAATAACCAAACAGCCTCGATAAGCTCAAGACCTTTATTGAACATTGTTGCACTGTCAATTGTAATCTTCTGACCCATACTCCAACTGGGATGCTTAAGAGCGTCAGCAAGAGTAACCTTCTGTAATTCCTCACGGGTTTTACCAAAGAAGGGACCGCCCGATGCAGTTAAAATAATTCTCTTTAATGCAGAATTACGGGGAGCACCTAAAAGGCATTGGAAGATAGCGGAATGCTCACTATCAACGGGCAACAAGGGAACGTTGTTCTTTTTAGCGGCATCCGTTACAAGCTGACCGCCTGCAACAAGTGTTTCCTTATTAGCAAGGGCAATAATTTTACCTGCATTAACTGCGTCAAGAGTGGGCTTAAGACCCGCCATACCAACAACGGAGTTAAGGGTTATTTCACCCTCTGCCTCGGCACCGCAAAATGACACACCCTCAAGACCGCTATAAACCTTAACGGGCAAATCTGCAACCCTTACCTTAAGGTCTGCGGCAGCCTTCTCGTCAACGAGAGCGGCATAAGCAGGTTTAAATTCTCTGATTTGTTTTTCGATAATATCAACGTTTGAAAATGCCGCAAGAGATTCGATTTTATATCCTCTTGCACGAGCAACGTCAAGAGTCTGAACACCAATTGAACCTGTAGAACCTAATAAATTTATCTTCTTCATAATTTATCACTCAAAACTTATTTACTATGTAAATTGCCGAATACAAAACCGGCATAACGAACAAAGCACTGTCAAATCTGTCCATAATTCCGCCGTGACCCGGTAAAAGTTTACCGAAATCCTTAATGCCGAAATTACGCTTGATTGTTGAAGCGGCAAGGTCACCAAACATACTTACAATTGAAAGAATTACGCTTAAAATAATCACAACAACGTAGGAGAAGCCTGCTCCGCCGTCAAAGAACCTCTTAAACACAAAAAGAAGCAAAACGTTAAGTAATACCGCACCGATTACGCCACCAATAGCGCCCTCAACAGATTTTTTGGGACTGATTTTGGGGCAAAGCTTATGCTTACCAAGCTTACTTCCAACAAAATAAGCAAAAATATCGGTCATCCACGAAGCAAAGATGGCAAAAATAAGAAGGTAAATGCCATCAATCTGCTTGTAGCCTTTAATGTAATGCTCAATATCACGGAAAATAATCATTACCGAAAAGGCATAGGGTATGCAAACAGAAGCAAAAATCGCCATAACTGCTTGAATGAATTTTGTTTTTTCGTACTGCAGTAGCATCATAATAAGCACTGCAACAACGTAGATGCCACCGAACACTGCAAATGGAATTTTGATACTGAAATGGTATAAGAAAGGCACCACTGCCGCAAGAGTCATACTTAATGCCATAATTAAGCGGTTTTCGAGACCAACAGCCTTTTCAATCTCCCACACCGCTATAACAGACAGTAAGGCGATGAAAATCGGGAACACGAGAGTGTTCATAAGAAGCATTGCACCAATAAATATTATTGCAAACAAAGCCCCTGTTATTACTCTTTGTTTCATTAAACCACCCTTTCGAAATATACTTTAAAAAGCCATTAAAATCCGAAAGCTTTCGCAGACGGATTTTTAATGAATAGTATTATACACCACCGAAACGGCGATTTCGTTTTTGATAGTCAAAGAGGATTTCGTTTACGTCTTCCTCTGTAAAATCGGGCCAAAGCACGTCGGAGAACCAGAACTCGGAATAAGCTGATTGCCACGTAAGGAAATTGGAAAGGCGGAACTCACCACTGGGACGAACGATTATATCGGGATCGGGTTGACCTGCAGTATAGATGCAACTGTCAATTGTTTCCTGCGAGATATCCTCAACGGACAATTCACCGTTTTTAACCTTTTCGGCAATTTCTTTAACCGCATGGGTTATCTCTGCCCTGCCGCCGTAATTCAAAGCGATGTTTACAGTAACGTGAGAATACTTAGCGGTCTTTTTTTCGGCTCTTTCAATTAATCTTAAAAGATCCTTGGGAAGACCCTCTCTTTCACCGATAAACTTAAGACGCATCTGCTTAATATCGTTTTCTGCAGTACGCTCGTCACCCTCAAGAAGGTACTCTTTAAAAAGTCGCATAAGAGCGCCAACCTCTTTTTTGGGACGGGTCCAGTTCTCGGTAGAGAAAGCATAAAAGGTCATATGCTTAATACCAACGTCGGCACAGTATTCACAAATTCGGCGGAAGGTTTTGGCACCCTCCTTGTGACCGGCACTGCGTTCAAGGCCACGGTTTTTAGCCCATCTGCCGTTACCGTCCATTATAAAACCAATGTGCTGTGGTAATACTTCAAATTCAGGAATATTATCGTACATAATTATATTTCCATTATTTCTTTAGATTTTGCAGCTGCAACTTCATCAATTTTCTTGATGAATTCATCTGTGATTTTCTGAATTTCTTCTTCACCGTATTTCTGGTCGTCCTCGGTGATTTCGGAATTCTTTTTCATTGCTTTGATTTTTTCGATGCAATCACGTCTTACCTGACGAACGCCAACCTTTGCTTCCTCTGCTAATGCAGAAACGTCCTTTGTAAGCTGTTTTCTGCGGTCTTCGGTAAGTGCAGGGAAAACAAGACGAATGATTCTGCCGTCGTTTGAGGGGTTAAGACCTAAATCGGAAGCAAGAATTGCCTTTTCGATAAGGCTTAATGCAGACATATCCCAAGGCTGAATAGCAAGAACACGTGCTTCGGGAACTGAAATAGCAGCCATCTGATTAATGGGTGTGGGGCAACCGTAGTAGTCAACCTGAATTCTGTCAAGAACTGCGGCATTTGCTCTGCCTGCTCTGATTGAGTTGTACTCGAATTTAAGTGAAGAAACTGATTTCTCCATTTTTTCTTTTGCTCTGTTAAATACTGAATTCATAAAATATACCTCCGTTAATTAAGAAACTACTGTACCTGCGTTTTCACCGCAAACAGCTCTGTTGATGTTTTCTGTATCGTTAAGATTGAATACAAAAATCGGGATTTTGTTTTCACGACAAATCGCAGCCGCCGCAGTATCCATAACTGCAAGATTTCTTGCAAGAAGCTCGTCGTGAGAGATTTTATCAAACTTAACGGCGTCGTCGAACTTGTTGGGGTCCTTATCATAAACGCCATCAACGTTTGTTGCCTTGAAATATACGTCGGCATTAATCTGTGCGGCTCTGAGAGCGGCACCTGAGTCAGTTGAGAAGAAGGGGTTACCTGTACCACCTGCAAAAATAACTACTCTGCCATTTTCGAGATGTCTTACTGCCTCATCCCTTACAAAGGTCTCAACAACACCAACAATCTGAACCGCAGACATTACACGGGCGTCAACACCAACGTCAAGGAAGCCCTGTTGTAAAGCCAAGGAGTTCATAACAGTTGCCAACATACCGATACTGTCGGCTCTTGTTCTGTCCATATCGCCACTTGAACGGCCACGCCAGAAGTTACCGCCACCAACAACGATACCAACCTGAACGCCCTTATCCGTAACCTTTTTAACTGCATTGCAGACCTCGTTGATAATATTAAAATCAAAGCCATGGCCCGCCTCACCGGCAAGAACCTCACCGCTGAGCTTTAAAAGCAATCGTTTATAAACGGGTTCCATAAAATTAATCCCCTTTCGCCATAATTTATGACATAATTTTTTACTTTATTATTTTACAATAAATAGTAACCATTGTAAATAGTCAAATAATAAAAAATCACTATATATTTATATATAATTTATACAACAAAAAAGGAACTGCAAAATTTTTACAGTTCCTTTTTGAAAGATAAAATATTTAGCCAACACGCCTTTTGAGTCTGATTTTATCAGAAATCATTGCCACAAACTCAGAGTTAGTGGGTTTGCCACGCTGACTTTGTATAGTGTAACCGAAATATGAATTCAACACTTCAACGTCGCCCCTATCCCAAGCGACCTCGATTGCATGACGAATGGCACGTTCAACACGTGATGACGTGCTTTTAAAATTCTTTGCCACGGTGGGATAAAGAATTTTGGTAACAGAATTTAACATATCGGGGTTTTCAACCGTAAGACGAATGGCTTCTCTTACGTACTGATAACCCTTGATGTGGGCAGGAACGCCAATCTGATGAAGAATATCCGTAATAACAAGGGTTAAATCCTCCTGTGCCTTATAACCTGCATTGATGCCAACACCCTTCCAGCTTGAAATCTGAACAATACGCTCAGCCATCATCTGTGGGTCGATTGGCTTTAAGAAATAATAATCAACACCGCATTTTGTTATTTCTCTTTCAAAATTCGGGTTATCAATACCCGACATAACAACAATCAACGGTCTTGTTACAGGGTCCTTCATATTGATACGGGAAATAACACCCATAGCATCAATATGCTGTAAAAAAGCATCCATAATAATAACGTCGGGGTGGTGTTCCTCATATAATTTTAAAAGCTCCGCCCCGTTCTTTGCACACATCCGCACATCCATTTTGTTGCTTCTGAGAACTGTTGCAAGTTTAAGTGACGCATCGTCCTTTTCATCAGTCAACAAAACAGATAAGTTGCTAACCATTCCGTAAAACACCTCCTAAAAAAGTAAGACAATTGTATCATTTTTAGTGCCATGTATCAAGGCACATCAACAAATATCGTGACTTTAAACAAATCCCGGAATTTTTGAATATTTGTAAAAAGTCGTAAAAGTTTGTAACTTGTCCCAAAATGTCGAAACCTTTGTCGAATCTGACACTTGGCAAAAGTAAAATTTAAAAGATTATTTGATTTTTTTATAATTTATTTGCCGTTTGCTATATTTAACCGGTCACCCTTTCCGAATGTTTTTTTAGTAACCATTTATCCTAATTATTAAAGCTGAATACCCCCTACTACCGTAAATTTGGTTACATATTTATATGACCGTTTTTTCAAAACACTACATAATTTTTTTGAATTTTGTTAAATTTTACAAAAAATATACAAATTCGTAGTTTTTGTTGATAAAACACACAAATAGCAGAGGTTATAAAATAACAATTTCCTGTTTTAAATGATATTCAAATTATTTACTACCTGTTTTATGGGAACAAATCACATAATAAAGACTTATAAATCAACCAGAATTGCCCTTTTTTCGACAAATTGATTGATTTAACGACAAAAAAGTGATATCATCGTACAGTGCACTTACAAAAGGAGGCGATATATATGATAGATAAAGAAACCGCTAAGAAAATAGCAAACGAATATTACAGCGAGATACATTCATATTGCCTCTCTTACGCCCACTGCACCGAAGGTGAGGCGGACGACATAACGCAGGAGGTATTCCTGACGCTCCAGAAAAAAGCAGACACGTTTAAAGATATCAACATAAGTGCGTGGCTTTATAAAACGGCAAAAAATAAAGTGCGGGAATATTTCAGAGAAAAGGGAAAGGCTGAGAAATTAGTTCCGCTTAACCCCGATGAATTACCCACGGACGATATGTATGTTTATATTGATAAATACTTTGAAGACGCAGATTACGTTTCGGACGAATACATAGAAAAGTGCAAGGAGCTTATACTAAAATCCCTTAGCAAAAAGGAAATTGCGCTTTACACCAAGGTTTTTGTAGAAAAAAAGAAATATAAGCAGGTTGCCGAGGAAATGAACATAAGCGAAAAGAACGTCGGTGTAATGGTAGCAAGACTCAGACAAAAGATAAAAATGTTAGCAAAGATGTCGCTGAGTGTGGTTGGTCAGATAGTAATAAAACTATTTTTTATGTAAATTTTGACTTTTTAAAAATTTTTTTGATTTTTTTTAAAATTTTTTTGTAGTATTTTCAATATATTGTCATTATATATTGAAAGGAGGAAAAACTTTTCGGGAAAGGAGCGTTTTTTATGGATACAAATTATCAGGACAAAGACAGAGTAATTGAATATTTATCCGTTATACGTGATGCGGAAGTTAACAAACCGCCACAGGAGTCGGATGAAGAATTAATCGAAGCCTGCGTCGGACTATTGCTGTATTTACAGGATAAAAACGCAGAGCTTACACCCGAACAAATCAGCGAAGCGGTAGAAAAGATACCGTTCGTTGATACAGAAATAGTAGTAAAACTAAAAAACAAAAATAAAAAAGTCAACAAATTTAAATTACTTCTGATTGCTGCGATTATACCCATTATATTAACAATATTGACCATTATGGCTATGGCGGATATAGATTGGTCCTATTCCAAAATCTTAAAAGAGTTGTTTGACGGTGTGGACAAGACACCTATTGGTGAGATAATCAACTTTGATAATGAAGAAATTGTAAAAATCAATGAAAATCTTTACAAAACACCTGAAGAATTTATCAAAGCCTATAATTTAAATGTCTTAGTTCCTAGTGACAGCTTTGCAAAAGCCAAACTTATTAGCATATCTTATATGTGTTATCCAACAGGAGATGAAATAGAGTTCCGTTTTGATGATAAAAACTTAACTTACACTGTCTGTATGAATAACAACTTAGAAACTGAGTTAAATAATATAAATAGCACACAAACATCAATAAATAATATAGACTGCTATATTGTTGATTTTAGTGATATAGGTCATTACCAAGTATACTTTAATTACAATGGTTACACCTACCGTATTAATCACAGCGATTTGGACGTTATAATCGACTTGATTGAAAATATGGAGGAAATAGAATGAAAACAAAAAAACTTTTAGCTATGGCTTTAGCCCTTACTACCCTTTTGACTATATTTATAATGCCCGTAGGTGCTACGGAAGAACAAGCGAATGAAGATATTGAAATCGTTATTTTAAACGAAGATATTTCTGAGGAAGCTAAAGCAAAAATATACGCTTACTACTCGAACCCCGACCATAATCACGAAAACACCGAAGACGGTGCTACAACCTACGGCTTAATCTGTACCGTTATAGGACATAAAATTGACACATCAACCGTAGTCACAACAACTCACAAAGCACGTGCTACCGCACCAAGATGCTTGAGAAAAACATACAGGCACGAAGTTTGTACAAGATGCGATGATTACGAAACATCTACACTAGTTTCAAGTACATACCTTAACTGCTGTGCATAAATAACTTTTAAACACCTTTAATTTAAAATGAGGGTTGTTTAAAAGCAAGCAAAGAATAGTAGTATCGTAATAATGCAAATCACCCCACCCGCAACATCCCGTTGCAGATGGGGTGATTTCATATTTCGTTACGCGAAGCCTATCATCCCATTTTTGCTGAGCAAAAATGGGATGATAGGCTATCGCTTTATTTTATAGTTTTAAAAACATCCTTTAACGAGGGGTAAAGCTGCTTGAATTTTTCGTATCTGTCGTTGTATCTTTCAACAATTTCGGCATCGGGCTCAACTGTACCCTTGACGCTTACAAATTTTTCGGTGCACTGCGAAACGCTTTCGTAGGCTCCGTCACCTATCATAGCAAGGACGGCACCACCGAAGCCGGGGCCTTCCTCGGCAGAGGGAATATCAATGGGGATGTTAAGAACGTTTGCCATAATTTTACGCCACAGTGGTGATTTGGCACCGCCACCGCAAAGGGTACTGCGGGATATATTAACCCCCGCCTGTTTAGCAATTTCGAAATTATCCCTTACGGCAAAGGCTACGCCCTCGAGCACCGCCTGAACAATGTCGGAACGCTTGGTGTCAAGGCGCATACCAATAAGCACACCACGTGCATCCGTATCGTTTATAGGGCTACGCTCACCCATTAAATATGGCAGGAAATACACGTCGTTTGTACCTAATTTGTCGTCGGTAATATCCGTCTGTTCACCTGCGTAATCGTCGGTTTTTAAAATATCCTCGCAAAGCCATTTGTTACAGGATGCGGCAGAAAGAATGCAACCCATAATGTGATAGTCGCCGTTGGCGTGGCAGAAGGAGTGAATGGCATTATTGCTAAGAGCCGCATAATCCCTGTTGGACACAAAGAAGGTGCCCGAGGTACCAAGGGAAATATTGCATTTGCCGTCAATAACGGTACCCGTGCCGATAGCCGCGGCGGCATTATCACCTGCACCTGCAACAACTGTAATTTCACCAAGACCCAATTCCTTCGCAATTTCGGGTAATATATCCCCTGTTTTATCATAGCTTTCATAAAGTGCGGGAAGCTGAGCTTCACTAACCCCGCAAATTTCGAGCATTTCGGAGGACCATTTTTTATTTTCAACGTCAAGAAGAAGCATGCCCGAGGCGTCGGAATAATCGATGGAATGTACACCTGTAAGACGGTAGTTAATATAGTCCTTAGGTAACATAATTTTAGAAATTTTGGCAAAATTTTCGGGCTCGTTATCCCTGACCCACATAATTTTTGGCACGGTAAAGCCTGCAAAGGCAATGTTACCCGTAAGTGAAGCGAGTTTTTCCTTGCCGATAACGTTGTTAAGATAGTCGGTCTCCTTAAAGGTTCTGCCGTCATTCCAAAGGATTGCAGGACGGATAACCTTGTCGTTTTCATCGAGAACAACAAGACCGTGCATCTGACCGCCCACACCGATACCACGGATTAAAGCTTTATCAGTATTTTTAGTTAACTCATTAACACCCTCAACAAGGGCAGTCCACCAATCCTCGGGGTTTTGTTCGCTCCAACCGGGGTGTGGAAAAGAAACGTCATAAGATTTTGATACGGTGTTTATGATATTGCCATGTGTGTCAACAAGCAACAATTTCAAAGCGGACGTACCTAAATCCGCACCGATGTAGTAGTTCATAGTAATACCTCCGAGGTAATAAAGTTGAAAGTCAATTTATAAATGCAAAATTTCGGGGAAGCTTCGCTGAAATTCAAGATGCAAAGTCTATCCACATAGCAGGACGCACTGCATCACAAGCATTTGTGACACTGCGGCCGTACTCATCAATGTTGCCAGTATTGTAGACACCTGTGGCATGATGCTGACCGTAACCGGGTGACCGTAGCCGCCACCAACAGTTGCCACTGTCGCTTTCCCAAGCTCCATTTGCAACTGCAAAAGCCGTAGGTTGGCAAATTCTTTCATCACTTGACGAAAAATATTCGTTCGCTTCGTTTATGCTTAAAAGAAAAACCTTATCCTCAGTATCATTACCCGGATTTGTGCTGTATTTGGGGTTAGCATCTGCCGTAACGGATACCGTGGGTATCATAGCTTTTTCTTCCTCCGTAAAGGCGGAATTTATGAAATCATCGTTCAACCAGCTTCTGAGTGTACAGGTTTCCCACGTAACGCCCTCGTACTCTTCGTTGTAGGGCTTACAATCGAGGGCATATTTGCTGATAACAAGGATTTGCGTTCCCTGTTTTTCAAGCACAAGCCACTCTATATCCTCTTTGCCGTTTGATGTATTGTTATCCTGCTCGTAACTACCGAAGGTATATGTATCACCTACGTCTATATTCTTAATTTTGTTCCAGGTTTCTTCACCGTATATTAAGTTGGGGATTATCACAGATTTAAGAATTATTGCAAACATAACAAAGAAACAAATAACGGCTACGCCGACGGATATAGCTATTTTGGTAAGCTTACGTTTTTTGGCTAATCTTTCCTGAGCTAATTTTCTGAATTCTTCGGTTTTTCGTCTATCCTCTTCCTGTTGGGTTTTTATTGCTTCAATGGTCTCAAGGCATTTTTGGGCTTTTTCATCTGCATCACGCCAACCTGAGATTGAGCGGAATAATTCTGCAGACCTTTTTAAAACATCAGTATTTCTCATACTCATTAAAGCAGGATTTTCAACCTCAAAGCCGAAAGCAGTGTTCGCCTTGTTATAAATCTCGTCTTTTCTGAGCTCCTCTGCCATTTTAAGAGTTTTGTTATAAAGCTCTGCAGAATCCTTATAGCTTTGAATAGCCTTAAACTGCTCAGCTACTTCGAAAAGAACTTCTGATGTGTCGGCGGTATTTAAAACCTTAAGTGCAGATGTATATATTCTGTCAAGCCTTTGTTGTTCGTTCCTGTTGGCAATAAAATTAAGGTAACCTATAAGCTCACCTTTTAAATTGGCATCCGCAAAACGAAGAGCCTTCTGATAATTGTTGTTAGCATTAAAGGGCTCGGGAAGGTTTTTAAGGTCATCCTGCTTTTTAACAAGATAATCAGCCATAAGTTTGCCAACGTAGGCTTTTGGGTTTTCGGGGTCAATATCAAGCACCTTTTCGCA
>JAFYLQ010000062.1 GCA_017550105.1 Clostridia bacterium
ACTTCGCCGCCCTCCTGAGCGATCTGGTTGATGAAGGTGTAAGCCTCTTCAAGCTTCTTTACGGTCTTCTGAAGGTCGATGATATAGATACCATTTCTTTCAGTGAAGATGTAGGGAGCCATTTTGGGGTTCCATCTTCTGGTCTGGTGTCCGAAGTGAACACCTGCTTCGAGTAATTGTTTCATTGAAACTACTGACATAATTTTGTCCTCCTTTTTGTTAAACCGCCGCACGGTTTCGACTCACGGATACCACATCATTGATGCACACGACACCCGCAATCTACCCTGCGTGAGTTTTTGACTGAGAAAGTATATCACCTTTTTACAAAAAATGCAATACTTTTTTGTTAATTATTTTGAAAATCAAAGCAATATTTTTTGTAGCGCAAATACTGACTGATTTTCTTCATTCTTACCTCACGTGCATAGTCGTTTATTACAAACGAGCCGTTGTCACGCATAGAAATTACCACTAACTCGCGAACGCCGTCGGGTAAGTCTCTTAAAGGTAATCTTATAAGGTTTTTAGCCTTATCGGGTAATCTGCATACAGCAAAATCACCGTCAAGGTATTCAACAAAAATATCCATATTATTCCTCGTTATTTAGAGCAGTGCCAAAGTAATTGTGGTTATCCGGTAACTGCACGTTGTTCTCAACCTGTGTATTCTGCTGAGGTGCAATATCGTCAACGGACAACTGTTTTGGAGCAGAAGCACCTGAATTAGCCTGCATTTCGTACCACTGGTCTTTAGTAATAAGAACCTTACGGGGCTTACTGCCCTCGAAGGGTCCAATAATACCCATTTCGCTTAACTCATCAACAATACGTGCGGCACGGGCGTAACCTAACTTAAGCTTTCTTTGTAAGAGTGTTGTAGAAGCCATACCCGCCTCAACAACGACCTCAATTGCCTTAGGTATCATTTCGTCGCCGTAGTCCCCGCCTGCTGAAGAATCTGCTTCAACAGTTGTTGTGGACTTCTTCTTGCCGTCCTGAGCGGCTTTAAGCTCAATCTCCTGCATAACGGCATCATCATATTTAACGTCACCCTGAGAGGTAACGAACTCAATTACACGCTCGATTTCATCATCGGAAACGTAGCAGCCCTGAACACGAACGGGCTTCGAAAGACCAACGGGACAGTAAAGCATATCACCGTTACCGAGAAGTTTTTCGGCACCCTGTGTATCAATAATTGTACGGGAGTCAATCTGTGACTTAACCGCAAAAGCAATTCGACTGGGAATATTAGCCTTGATAAGACCCGTAATAACGTCAACAGAGGGTCGCTGAGTTGCAACAATAAGGTGCATACCCGCAGCACGTGCCTTTTGAGCAAGACGGCAGATTGAATCCTCAACCTCGTTGGAAGCCGCCATCATCAAATCAGACAACTCGTCGATAATAATAACAATCTGAGGCATTTTCGGTAAGTCGTTAGAAAGTGCATAGGTATTATAGCCCTGAAGGTTTCTTACACCCTTTTCTGCAAAGAGAGCATAACGCTTATCCATCTCGGCAACCGCCCACGAAAGAGCTCCTGCAGCCTTTCTCGGGTCCGCAACAACGGGCACAAGAAGATGGGGAATTGAACGATAAACAGTAAACTCAACCTTTTTAGGGTCAATCATAATGAGCTTAACCTCTTCGGGAGTTGCATTGTAAAGCAAGCTCATAATCATTGTATTAAGGCAAACAGATTTACCAGAACCCGTTGTACCCGCAACAAGTAAGTGGGGCATTTTTGCAAGGTCGGCACAGGTTGCTTCACCCTGAATATCACGACCTAAAGCAACGTTGAGTCTTGATTTTGAGTTTTTAAACGAATTGTTCTCAAGAATTTCACGAAGGGTTACCATTGCCTTTTCAGCATTTGGAACCTCGATACCAACTGCATTTTTATTAGGTATGGGAGCCTCAATACGAACACCCGATGCCGCAAGGTTCATTGCGATATCATCTGCAAGTGACGTAATACGACTGATTTTAACACCGGGGTCTGGTTGCAATTCAAATCTTGTAACAGAGGGGCTCTGACAAATTTCAACAATTCGGGTACCCACACCAAAGCTCTTTAGAGTTTTTACAATGGTTTCACCCTTTTCACGAAGCTCTGCGGCTGAGCCTGTTGAACCCGAGCTTTTGGGCGGGTCAAGAAGGTCAACGGGCGGTAATTCATAAACTACGGCCTCTTCAACAACGGCTTCCTCAATTTCAGGCTCTTCCATAACAGGTTCATCGGGCACTTCTTCAATAATTTCATTTGATTCACTGATTGTTGATTCATAATCATAAACGTCCACAACGGCTTCGTCCTGAACGTCTTCTATTATTTCCTCAAAGTGAATCTCCTGAATTGTTTTATCATCCAATGCATCTATGGGAATTAAATCCTCATCATCTGCCTCTGAGGTGCCGTCATTCTTGAACAAATCAATAATCTCTGCCATCTGTGTTTCACGGTCAGGGAAGGATACCTCGTTGGTGAGAATGGGGTCAACACCATTATCGGGAATAACAACGTCGTCATCGTCAAGAGGTATGTCGAGATTAATTTCGTGCTTAGAGGTTTTAGACCTTCTTTTCTCGGCAGATTTGGCACGTTTTTCCTGCATATTCTCAGAAACCGTGCTGTAAGAGGTTTTTATGTCCTCAATTTTTTCTTCTGCATATTCGCTAACAGCTTCGGCAGGACCTTTAAGTGACTGTAGTAACTTAAGCAAGGACGTTCCGCTGAAAATCATAAATAAGGCAATGAGCAGAAGTATTGTTACAACCCCTGCGGCAAGCTTGTTACCACCGGTAAGTAAAAGCGGAATACCACCAACAAGGGCACCGAAAACACCATAGCCAAATCTTAAGCCCTCGCCGTTATATTCTTTAAACACCTTGTATGCAGAAGCAATCTGCTCACCATAGGTATGCTCACCATTAGCGGAAACTATATGTAAAAACGCCACTAACAATGTGAAAAGTGTGAAGCCTTCTATAACCTTAATTTTATATTTCTTTGTATCCTTTCCGATAGCGGCGACAATACAAACAAATCCAATAAAGAACGGAATTATAAAAGCATTAATACCAAAAAGACCGAAGGTGAAGTTTCTGAAAGCACCCCACACGCTACCGGCATCAATAAAAACAACCGCACACATAAACAAAGCGATAAAGAAGAAAACCAAGGACAAAATCTGCTTATGCTCGGAACTGAAAAGCGATTTTGTGCTTTTGTTCTTTTCCTGTGTGTTTTTAGTAGTCTTACTACTCTTTTTAGGAGCAGTTTTCTTTTTCTGAGCCAAAACTAAAATCCCCTTTTATTTTATGAAAACCTCTACTGCACCGATAATGGTTACTATGAAACCTAAAATCACGCAATAGATACCAAAATATTTATATAAATTTTTCTTCAAAATAAGCTGAAGCAACTTTATAGATAAAACGCCAACTACTGCAGAAGCAATAACACCTACAAGTAACGGGAACACGGGTACTATTTCTGCGCTCTCCATAGCATCCTTAAATTCAACAAGACCACTTGCAAGAACTGCAGGTATGCTTAAAATGAACGAATAGCGTATTGCATTGTTTTTTGAAACCTTGCAACACATTGCCGCAGAAACAGTTGAACCCGAACGAGATATACCGGGGAAGCAAGCGGCAAAAAACTGAGCAACACCGATAATTAATGCGGTAAGTGGTGTAACGTTTTTGTGCCTTTTAGTTCCCTGCGAAACAGTAGAGCCCAAAAGAAGAACGAAGCCTGTTATCATAAAGCACAAGCCCTCTGCCTTGATGCTGTTATCGGAGCTAAACACATCAACAGCATCCATAAGATTATTACCGTTACCCACGGGTAAAAGTAATAACAAAAGCGGTACGCATGAAATTACGAACATAAAAAGCATACGTCTTGTGACTGACATATTTTTAAGCTTAAAGCTATCAAGTTTACGTGCAAATAAATCCTTAAAGCACTTAAAGAACTCCATAAACAATTCGTAAATGGGTTTATAAAAAACAATGAAAATAGCAACAAGTGTGCCAATATGTAGCATTGCGGAAAACAGACCCGAGCCCTCGGTAGCCATTCCGCTGAAATGTCTGAAAATTGACATATGACCGCTACTTGACACAGGCAAAAACTCCGTTAAGCCCTGTATAATACCAAGAAATAAAGCTTGTACAATTTCTTTCATAATTACCCCCAACGGTTAATTAATATTAATCATTTCATAAAGACAATCCAATGCATCACTCAGACTACCCACACGGTCAATTAAACCTTCTTCAACTGCCTGTTTACCGTTTAAAATGGTACCGAAATCAGTAATTAACTCCTTACTGTTCAGCATCATTTCCTTAAAGCGTTCGGCGGTTACGCTTGAGTTCCTTGTAACAAACTCAACTACCCTATCCTCCATCTTGTTAAGGTACACAAGAGTCTGAGGAACACCGAGGACAAGTCCATTCATTCTTACGGGATGCACCGTCATAGTGGCTGTAGGAACAACGAAGGATTTGTCAGTGCTTACAGCCAAAGGTATTCCAATTGAATGGCTGCCACCCAAAACTAAAGAAACGCTCGGCTTTTTCATACCTGAAATCAGCTCTGCGATTGCGAGTCCTGCTTCTATATCCCCGCCAATAGTATTGAGAATTACAAGAAGACCCGAAACGTCGTCACTTTCCTCAACCGCAACAAGCCGAGGAATTATGTGCTCGTACTTAGTGGTCTTAACGTCATCTGAAGATGCGTAATGACCCTCTATCTGCCCTATGATTGTAAGACAATGAATGAAGCGGCCACTTTTATTTATAGTGATGCTACCGTCTGTAGCTTCACTCATCTGTGAAGATGCTTCGTTTTCATTCTCGGGTATTGGATTAATCGAATTATTATCAACGTTAAAGTCGAAAAAATCGTGTAAATAATTATACAAAAGAGCATCACCGTTCTTTAGTATAACCAAAATATCCATTTTAACTTATATATAATAGCACAATAAACAAAAAAGTGCAATATTTGTCACATTATATTTATATTAAACATTGTTTATTATTTATCAATAACCCGTTGACAAAGATTGTGAAAAATATTAAAATACCTTTGTTAAAAATATAAACAAGTTTTATGGAGGACTAAAAAATGGGACTTACTCTATGTGAAAAAATCATTAAGAGTCATCTTGTTGACGGTGAATATGCTCCCGGTAACGAGGTTGGTATCAGAATCGACCAGACCTTGACACAGGATGCAACCGGCACAATGGCTTATCTTGAGCTTGAAGCAATGGATATCGACAAGGTTAAAACCGAGCTTTCGGTTGCTTATATCGACCACAACACACTTCAGACAGGCTTTGAAAATGCCGATGACCATAAATTTATACAGAGCGTTTGTAAGAAACGTGGTGTTCGCTACTCAAGACCCGGTAACGGTATCTGCCATCAGGTTCACCTTGAAAGATTCGGTATCCCCGGCAAAACACTTATCGGTTCTGACAGCCACACACCCACAGGTGGTGGCTTAGGTATGCTCGCAATGGGCGCAGGCGGTCTTGACGTTGCAGTTGCTATGGGCGGCGGTGCTTACTATATCACCGTACCCGAGGTTATTAAGGTTAACTTAACAGGTAAGCTCTCACCCTACGTTGCGGCTAAGGATATTATCCTTGAGGTTCTCAGAATTCTCAGCGTTAAGGGTGGTGTTGGTAAGGTTATCGAGTATGGCGGTGAAGGTGTTAAGACTCTCACAGTTCCCGAAAGAGCAACAATCACCAATATGGGTGCCGAGCTTGGCGCAACAACATCCATATTCCCCTCTGACGATATTACATACGACTTTATGAAGGCTCAGAGCCGTGAGCAGGATTGGGTTGAGCTTCTTCCCGATGAGGATGCAGAGTACTCAAGAGTTATTGACATTGACCTTTGCACATTAAAGCCCCTTGCAGCTATGCCCCATATGCCCGATAACGTTAAATCCGTTGCAGAAATCGGCGAAATCAAGGTTGACCAGGTTCTTATCGGTTCATGCACAAACTCATCACTTCTTGATATGATGAAGGTTGCTAAAATCCTTAAGGGCAAAAAGGTTCATCCCTCAGTTTCTCTCGGTATCGCCCCCGGTTCAAAGCAGGTTCTTAATATGCTTGCACTTAACGGTGCTCTTGCAGATATGATTGATGCAGGTGCTCGTATTCTTGAAAGTGCTTGCGGTCCCTGTATCGGTATGGGTCAGTCACCCTGCTCATCAGGTGTTTCACTCAGAACCTTCAACCGCAACTTCGAAGGCAGAAGCGGTACAGCAGACGGTAAGGTTTACCTTGTAAGCCCCGAAACTGCCGCAGTATCCGCACTTACAGGTGTTCTTACTGATGCTACTACCTGCGAGGACGATATTTCAGTTACACTTCCCAAATCATTTATCATCAACGACAATATGATAGAAATGCCTGCAGAAACTCCTGAGGAAGCTGCAGCAGTTGAGGTTTATTACGGACCCAACATTAAGCCCTTCCCCAAGACAACTCCCCTTGCAGACTCAATTGAAGCAACTGCAGTATTAAAGGTTGAAGACAACATCACAACCGACCACATTATGCCCGCAGGTGCTAAAATTCTCCCCTATCGTTCAAACATTCCTCACCTTTCACAGTTCTGCTTCCGTCAGTGTGACGAAAACTTTGCAGAGCACTGCAAGGAAGCAGGTTCATGCATCATTATCGGTGGTAACAACTACGGTCAGGGCTCTTCAAGAGAACACGCCGCACTTGTTCCCCTTTATCTCGGTGTTAAGGCAGTTATTACAAAGTCTTTTGCTCGTATCCACAAGGCAAACCTTGTTAATGCAAGCATCCTTCCCCTTAACTTTGTAAATGCTGATGATTACGATAAGATTTCTGTAGGTGACAAGCTTACACTTCCTGCTATTAAAGCCGAGCTTAAGGCAGGTAGCGAAATCACCCTTAAGAACGAAACCGAAAATGAAGAATACAAGCTCATCTGTGACGTTTCCGAAAGACAGGTTGACATCCTTACTGCAGGTGGCTTACTCGACTACACCAAGGAGGAAAACAAATAATGACAGAAGTACAGATTCAGAACGCTCTTGACAGATTCAAAACCTTACTTATTGAACAGGACGAGCGTAACCAGAAAATCAAATCAACAAAGGATTTCAAGGACTTCAAAGCACTTGATAAAATAATCATCGGTGTTTGCGGCGGTGACGGTATCGGCCCCATCATCACAAAGGAAGCAGCAAACGTTCTTAAGTTCATCCTTAAGGAAGACGTTGATAACGGCAAAATCGAATTCAAATATATTGACGGTCTTACAATTGAAAACCGTGCTAAGGTTATGAAGGCTATTCCCGATGACGTTATGGAAGAGCTTAAGGCTTGTGACGTTATCCTTAAGGGCCCCACAACAACACCCCAGCAGGGCGACGGTCTCCCCAACATTGAAAGTGCAAACGTTGCAATGAGAAAGGCTCTTGACCTTTTTGCAAACGTTCGTCCCGTTAAAATTCCCGAGGAAGGCATTGACTGGACCTTCTTCCGTGAAAACACCGAGGGTGCTTACGCAGTAGGCTCAAAGGGTGTTGACGTTGACGGCGAGCTTGCATTCGACTTCGTGGTTACAACAACCGAGGGTACAGAAAGAATTGCAAAGCTTGCTTACGAATACGCTCGTAACAACAAAAAGGACAGAGTTTCTATTATTACAAAGGCAAACATCATCAAAACAACTGATGGTAAGTTCCTTAATCTTTGCAAAAACATTGCTAAGGATTACCCCGAAATCACAACTGACGAATGGTACATTGACATCACAACTGCAAAGCTTATTGACAAAAAGCGTAGAACAGACTTCAAGGTTTTCGTTCTTCCCAACCTTTACGGCGATATCATCACAGACGAAGCTGCTGAATTCCAGGGTGGCGTTGGTACTGCAGGTAGTGCAAACATCGGTAAGCAGTACGCTATGTTTGAGGCAATCCACGGCTCTGCTCCCCGTATGGTAAAGGAAGGTCGCGGTCAGTATGCAGACCCCTGCTCAATGCTCAGAGCTGCAGTTCTTCTTCTTTCACACATCGGCAAACAGGAAGAGGCAGACAAGCTTGAAAAGGCACTTGATATCTGTATGATTACCGAAAAGAAAATGGTTATCACAGGCCGTGACAACGGTTGCACTTGTGAAGAATTCGGTAACTACGTAATGGACACTCTTAAAACATTATAATATAAGGGCGATTAAAATGAAAAACAATAATCAGGTTTCAATACCTGTTATAAAAAGACTCCCCCGTTACCACCGTTATCTTGAAGAATTAAAAAATATGGGTGTTGTAAGAATCTCGTCAAAAGAGTTATCTCAGCGAATGGGTCTTACCGCATCACAGATAAGACAGGACCTTAACTGCTTCGGTGGGTTCGGTCAACAGGGCTACGGTTATAACATCGAGCAATTATATAATGAAATTGGTCTTATTCTCGGCATTAACAAAAAATCCAAAGCCATTATGATTGGTGCGGGTAATCTTGGTCACGCCATCGCAACACACCTTCATTTTGAAAATCGTGGCTTTGACCTTGTGGGTATTTTTGACAATAACCCTCAGGTAGTCGGAACAGAAATCGGCGGCAAAACCGTGCTTAACTCAACTGATTTAGAGGATTTCTGCAAAACCGAAAAGCCTGTGGTTGCAATTCTTTGTATTCCTGCAGAATATGCCGCAGAAAACGCTGATAAGCTTGTGTCTTTGGGTATAAAGGGCTTCTGGAACTTCACCCAATATGACCTTATGAGCCGTTACGATGATATCGCAGTTGAAAACGTGCATCTTGGCGACTCACTTATGACACTTTGCTACCAAATCAACAAATCATCTGACAATAACGAGGTCTGATTATGAAAAAATTAATGGATATTGATATTGTCGATATTATTCCCTTTTCTAAGGGAATAATTGTTGCTCGTAAGGATGTTACACCCGCAGGCAATACCAAAATTTCATTTTTTACCTATGATGTTAAGCTTGAGCGACCCACTGCAAGTACACGTGGTGCATACCTTCTTAACAAATTCGGTGAAAACTATGAAAAAATTGCC
>JAFYLQ010000063.1 GCA_017550105.1 Clostridia bacterium
GGTTGGTGGTTCTTCAAGAATCCCCGCAGTTCAGGACGCAGTTAAGGCTTACACAGGCAAAGAACCCTTCAAGGGCATTAACCCCGACGAGTGTGTTGCTATCGGTGCCGCACTTCAGGCAGGTGTTCTTGGTGGTGACGTTGAAGGCCTTCTCCTTCTTGACGTTACTCCCCTTTCACTCGGTATTGAAACACTCGGTAACGTTTGCACAAAGATTATCGAAAGAAATACAACCATCCCCACAAAGAAGAGCCAGGTATTCTCAACTGCAGCAGACAATCAGACATCAGTTGAAATCCACGTTCTTCAGGGCGAAAGAGAATTCGCAAGAGACAACAAAACTCTTGGTATGTTCCACCTTGACGGCATTCTTCCTGCACGTCGCGGTACTCCTCAGATTGAGGTTACCTTCGATATCGACGCCAACGGTATCGTACACGTTTCTGCTAAGGACCTTGGCACAGGCAAGGAGCAGTCAATCTCCATCACATCCTCTACAAATATGAGCAAGGACGATATCGACCGTGCCGTAAGAGAAGCAGAGCAGTTTGCTGAAGAAGACAAAAAGCGTAAGGAAGAGGTTGACCTTCGTAACGGTGCAGACCAGATGGTATTCCAGTGCGAAAAACTTCTTGCAGATTCAGGCGACAAGTTCGACGAGGCAGACAAAACCGAAATCAACGCTAAGATTGACGACCTCAAGGCAGCTCTTAAGGGCGACAACATCGAGGATATCAAGGCTAAGCAGGAAGCACTTCAGAACAAATTCTACGAAATTTCCGAAAAGCTTTACAAGGCTGCAGGCGGTGCACAGGGCTTCGACCCCAATATGGGTGCAGGCTTTGACCCCAATGCAGGCGCACAGGGTGACGGCTACACAGAAGCTCCCTTCACAGACGTTGACTGATAAAATTATTAATGAAGACGGTGCTCTTTTAAGGGTGCCGTCTTCAGAAGGATTTACTTATGGCAGATAAAAGAGATTATTATGAGGTCTTAGGCGTATCCAAAGGTGCTACGCCCGATGAAATAAAAAAGGCATATCGTCAGCTTGCCAAAAAATACCATCCCGACCTTAACCCCGACAACAAAGAGGCAGAGGAAAAGTTCAAGGAAGCCAACGAGGCTTACGAAATCCTTTCCGATGCCGATAAAAAAGAAAAATATGACCGCTTCGGCTTTGCAGGTGTTGACCCCAGCTACGGTGCAGGTCAGGGCGGATACGGTGGCGGATTTGGTGGCTTTGGCGACGGTATGGAGTTTGACCTTGGTGACCTTTTCGGTTCATTCTTCGGTGGTTTCGGCGGCGGTTCATCACGCTCAAACCCCAGAGCACCACGTCGAGGAAGCGACATACAGGCATCCGTTCATATTACCTTTGAGGAAGCCGCAAAGGGTTGCACAAAGAAAGCTACCTTCCAACGTATTGAGGCTTGTGACGAATGTGGCGGTAGCGGTGCTGCTAAGGGCACCCAACCCCAGACCTGTCCCGACTGCAACGGCAGAGGTCAGGTTAACGTTCAACAACGTACACCCTTCGGTACAATAAGCACTTCCAAAACCTGTCAGCGTTGCGGTGGCAAGGGCACTTTCAACCCCACTCCCTGCTCACGTTGTAAGGGTAACGGCAGAATCCGTAAAAACATCAGCAAGGACGTTACCATACCCGCAGGTATTGCCGACGGTCAGGCTATTACCGTACGTGGTGAAGGTAACCATGGTCTTAATAACGGCCCCGCAGGTGATTTGCACGTAAGAGTTGCCGTTAAGCCCCACCCCTTCTTTGAACGTGACGGCTACAACGTATGGTACGATATGCGTGTTTCATACATTCAGGCAACCCTTGGTGATAAATTAAGAGTTCCCACCCTTGACGGTGACGTTGAATACGATTTACCCGCAGGTACACAGCCCGGTGACGTGTTCAAGCTTAAGGCTCGCGGTATTCCCGTACCCAACACAAGCCGTCGCGGTGACCAGCTTGTAAGAATTATCGTTGACGTTCCCCGTAACCTTAACGAAACACAGAAGGCGGCATTGCTTCACTTTAACGAAACCCTTGGCAAAAACCCCGTTAAGCCCGAGGAAAAGCGTGGCTTCTTCGGTGGCAAAAAGAAAAGATAAAAACAAGAGTTGCGATTTTTGTCGCAACTCTTACTTTATTTATAAAACAACTTATGCTATACTTAATAGGAGCGAGGTGAATGGCTTGGCAGACGAATTGCAGATTTTTAAAAACCGAATAAAAGAATTATACGAGCGTTCAAGAAATCGAGGCACATATTTCTACAGTGACTTTCTTAATATGTATGAACAAACGGTGCTTTTTGAAACCATTAAATTCGGCTACACCTTAGACGGCGGTTACGAGGATGCGGAGCGTAAAATTGTATGCTTCGGTGATGAAAATGACCTGTGCTACCCTCCCGAGCCCCCTATTTCAATCATCAAAATCGAACCTTTGTCAGCAAAATTCTCCGACGCCTTAACTCACCGTGATTTTTTAGGCTCCTTAATCGGATTAGGGATTAAACGAGAAACCCTTGGTGACATTATTATAAAGGATAACGTAGGGTACCTTTTCTGTCTTGATAGTATAAGTAAATTTATTATTGATAATCTTACTAAGGTCAAGCATACAAGTGTCAGTTGCAGTATCTGCACGGAACTTCCCGAAAGCATTTTCCCCGAGCCTACGGAAAAGATGATTATAGTCGCCTCATTACGTTTAGACGGAATAATATCTGCAGTTTATAATATATCCCGTAGCAAAAGTGCCGCACTTATTGACGGAGAAAAGGTTTTTATAAACGGAAAACTGACAACAAGCTCCTCAAAGCCCGTTGAAATCGGTGATACTATTTCTGTAAGAGGTCACGGCAGATTTCGTTGCACCGATATTTTAGGTGATACACGAAAGGGCAGAATAAGGATTTTATGTGAAGTATACTAAAAATTGCAAGTTGAAAATGGCAAGTGGCAAGTTTCGGGCACTGCGTGCGGCTATTATAACGCTTCGCATATTCCTAAAAACAAAACAGAAAGGGAACACAAATGGAAAAGACAATAGAAGAAAAAAGTTTTGACTTCGCTATCAGAATAGTGAAACTGAAAGATTACCTGATAACCGAACGAAAAGAGTTCGACTTATCCCGTCAGATTCTTCGTTCGGGAACAAGTATTGGTGCAAATGTATCCGAGGCACAACAAGCACAAAGTCAGGCAGATTTTTTAAATAAAATTAATATTGCTTTAAAAGAGGCAGCAGAAACAAAATATTGGCTTAGACTTTTAAAATCAACAAACAAACTAACCGAAAAAGAAACAGAATCAATATTATCAGAATGTATCGAAATCGAAAAAATACTATATTCAATAGTAAGAACAACCAAAAATAAGTTGGATAAATAAACATAAAAGCAAGAAACGGCAACAACATGGCACAATCACACTTTTATAATAGGAAGCTTTTTGCTTCCCCGAAACTTGCCACTTGCAACTTGCCACTTGCAACTAAACTGGAGGTTTATTATGAGAACAATGAAACTCGGTAAAAGCGGTATTGAAGTACCCGTAATCGCCGTAGGCTGTATGCGTATGGCAGACAAAACCGTTGACCAGGCAAAAGAGCTTATTGATACCGCTATAGGTGCGGGTCTTAACTTTTTCGACCATGCCGACCTTTATGGTGGCGGCAAAAGTGAAGAGATTTTTGCTAAGGCTATCGGTATGAATGACGATATTCGTGAAAAAATCATCTTACAATCCAAGTGTGGCATTTGCCCCGGCAAGGTAATGTTTGACTTTTCCAAGGAGCACATTATCGAGTCCACCGAGGGATGCCTTAAAAGACTTAACACAGACTACCTTGACTTCCTTTTACTCCACAGACCCGACACACTCTACGAGCCCGAGGAGGTTGCAGAAGCACTTCTTACACTTAAGGAGCAGGGCAAGGTGCGTCACTTCGGTGTATCAAACCAGAATCCTATGCAGATGCGACTTTTACAGAAATATATGGGTGACGAGCCCATTTGTGCAAATCAGTTGCAGTTCAGCATCACCGATTGCCACATTGTAAAACAGGGTCTTTACGTTAATATGCGTGAGGATAACGCTATCGACCGTGACGGTGGTGTGCTTGAATATTGCCGCTACGAAGATATCACCATTCAGGCATGGTCACCCTTCCAGTACGGCTTCTTTGAGGGTGTTTACGTAGATAACCCCGACTTCCCCGAAATCAATGCCAAATTACAGGAATTAGCGGACAAATATGGTGTTACAAAATCAACAATTGTTATTGCATGGATTCTCCGTCACCCTGCCAAAATGCAACCCCTTACAGGCACAATGAACCCCCAAAGGCTTCTTGAATGTGCCGCCGCTTCGGATATTACCATCACAAAGCAGGAATGGTACGAAATCTTTTCAAGTGCAGGAAATGTTATTCCATAAACAACAAACAGGTAGCTCGTTTTTTACGAACTACCTGTTTCTTATTTTATCTCTTGTTCCAAATCGTTAAAAATATCTGAATTAAAAAACTCGCGGATATCTATTTCAAGACCGTCACATATCTTTTTGATTGTTGATATAGTTGCACTATTGTTACGACCGCCTGTAATATTATTTAAAGTAGACTGTGTTAAACCCGATATGGTTGCCAGCTTATTTATAGTGATATTATTTTCTTCCACTAACTCAATAATACGCAACTTTACAGCTTCACCGATAGTCATACAAAAACCCCTCAAATGTTTTATATAACTATGTTAACTATTTTGAGTTTGTTTTATTACCTCTTTTGAGTTGACTTGTAACTATTTGTATGCTATTATTTCATCGGGGTGGTCTTATGTACAAGAAAATGTATCTTATTCTTTTCAAAGCAATTACCGAAGCATTAAAAAAAGCAGACGCGGTTGAAATCAAAACAATTTTATGTCAAGCTCAGATTGATGCTGAAGAAGTTTGTATGAATAGTGATGAAGAAATCTAACAGCAAAACACCGTCCGGATTACCGAACGGTGTTTTCATTTTTATATCTTTCTTACTTTTATTATATCTTCATTAGCCTTGAGTGTATTAATCACACTATCGGGGATTTTGTCTGCCGCTACGAGTGTATATGCATATTCACCCTTAGCCTTTGAAGCAAAGCCCGTTGTTTCAACACCATTCTTCATAAATGCACCAAGCACATCATTCATAACATTAAGTGCATTGTAGTGGATAATTGAAACTCTTTCGCCTTCGTTATCAAGTGCAACGTTGGGGAAGTTAACGGAGTTTTTAATATTACCCTTTTCAAGGTATTCACGGATTTCAACCGCAGCCATATATGCACAATTTTCTTCACTTTCGGGGGTTGAAGCACCTAAGTGAGGAAGTGCCGTTACGTTTTCAACGCCGATAACCTCGTCTGAGGGGAAGTCAGTAACGTAAGCGGCAACCTTACCTGATCTAACTGCCTCAGCCATATCCGCACCCACAACAAGCTCACCACGTGCAAAATTAAGAATACGAACGCCGTCCTTCATCTTAGCAATTGTTTCGGCATTAATCATACCCTTTGTTGCAGGAACACAAGGAAGATGAAGCGTAATGTAATCGGACTTTTCGTAAATTGCATCAAGGGAGTCAACGTACTCTGTATCAAGGGGAAGCTCGCCCTTGAATTCCTCGTTAAAGTAAGGGTCGTAGCCCACGATTTTCATACCGAGAGCATTTGCGGCACTTGCCACAAGTCTGCCGATAGCACCAAGACCTACCACGCCGAGGGTCTTACCAAGAATTTCGGGACCTGCAAACTGTGATTTGCCCTTTTCTACGAGCTTGCCAACGTTGTCGCCCTCGCCCTTAAGGGTTTTGCACCAGTCATAAGCCGCTACAACACGTCTTGATGACATCATAAGACCGCCGATAACAAGCTCCTTAACCGCATTAGCATTAGCACCGGGAGTATTGAAAACAACTACACCCTTCTTTGTGCATTCATCAACGGGAATGTTATTAACACCGGCACCGGCACGTGCAACTGCGAGAGTTTTTTCATTGAAGTTGTAATCGTGCATTGCGGCAGAACGAACGATGATACCGTCAGGAGCATCGCAATTGTCGGTGATATTGTATTTTTCATCCAACTCTTTAAGACCGATTTGTGAAATCTTATTAAGTGTAAGAATATCAAACATTATAAATCTTCCTTTCAGGAATTTTCTTTTTCGAATTTTTTCATAAATTCAACAAGCTTTTCAACGCCTTCGATGGGCATTGAGTTATAGATTGAAGCTCTCATACCGCCTACTGAACGGTGACCCTTAAGGTTTACAAAGCCTGCAGCTGTAGCTTCAGAAACGAACTTTGCATTAAGCTCATCGTTGGGAGTAACAAAGGTTACGTTCATCATTGAACGGTCTTCCTTTCTTACTGTGTTGATATAGAAATCGGTGGAGTCAATGTAATCATAAAGAACGTTAGCCTTTTTAAGGTTTATTTCCTTCATTGCTTCCATACCACCTATTGACTTGAGCCATTCAAGCATAAGCTTACACATATAAATGCACCAGCAAGGAGGTGTGTTATACATTGATTCTGCATCAGCAACCTGCTTGTAATCTGTTATTGAGGGACATTCTGTTCTTGCATTACCGATAAGGTCCTCACGAATGATTACGATTGTAAGACCTGCAGGAGCAATGTTCTTCTGAGCACCGCCGTAAATCATACCGAATTTGCTTACGTCGATGGGCTCTGAAAGGAAACAGGATGAAAGGTCTGCCACAAGGGGAACGTCACCTGTGTCGGGAATATAGGGATACTTTGTTCCGTAGATTGTGTTGTTGAAGCAGATGTGAACGTAGTCAGCATCCTCGCTTACATCCTCTTTTGTGATTTTGGGAATGTAAGAGAAATTCTCATCCTTTGAAGATGCAATAGCCTTTACTTCACCGTATTTTGATGCTTCCTTGTAGCTTTTGGTTGAGAACTGACCTGTAAGAACGTAGTCAGCCTTCTTGTTTTTGTTCATAAGGTTGAGGGGAATTGCCGCAAACTGAAGTGATGCACCACCCTGAAGGAAAAGAACCTTGTAGTTGTCGGGAATGTTGTAAACCTCTCTGAAAAGTGCTTCGGTATCCTTTGCGATTTTGTCAAACACCTTTGAACGGTGTGACATCTCCATAACGGACTGACCAGAGCCCTCGTAATCAAGCATTTCTGACGCAGCCTTTTTCAATACTTCCTCGGGGAGCATTGAAGGACCTGCTGAAAAGTTGTAAACCCTTGCCATATCTATATCTCCTTTAATTAATGTTTAAGTTTAATAAAATATTAATTTTCTATCATTATATTCCTATGAAAAAAATTTTTCAAGTGTTATCGCACTATATTTTTACCAAAACCCCTTATAAATCAAGGTTTTTGGCAATTTTTTACCAAACGCAAAGTCTAACCTTATATTATATTTGCAAACAAGAAAAATGACACAAAACGACCTCGTCCCGGGCATTCCCGAACGAGGTCGTTTTTAATAATTATCAGAAACCTGAGTATTAATCTGCCTTAATATATGCGGTGTTTACCCAACCGGCATAGGACTCGCTATAAATAACGTATGCCCATGTACCATCAGCGTTATAGCAAATAAGCTTAACGTAGGATTTATCGGGAATAAGCTTAACGAGTGTCCCCTTCTGATTATCCTTATTACGCATATTAAGGCCGCCATCCGCTTTAACCTTATACCAATAAACATCTCCCGAGGGCTGTGAGGTATACTGAGCGGGAGTCAGATATTTGTAGCTTACCCAGCCTTCATAACCGCCCCAATATACGTAAACCCAATCCTTGACGTTCGAGCTATATCCACGTACCTCAATAGCCGAGTTGTTAGGAATAAGCTTTATAACCTGTGATTTATCGGTAGGCTCGTAACGCATATTAAGACCGCCGTCCGCCTTAACCTTCATATAGCAGGTCTTTTCGTAATTTTCAAGCACCACATTTTGAGCATTAAGCACGTCCTTGGAAACTGCATTTTCCATTGCACCTAAAAGGGTTACACCATTATCGGAAAGTTGGAAGGAGAAGCTTACTGTTGAAAGCTTGTCGGTATTAATGTTAAGTTCACTAACAATTGCATCAAAATCAACACCTGCACCGCGGTTAACCTGACCTACTGCTATCTGTAAGCCCGTGCCCTCGTCATAAATCTTTTTATTTTCAACGTCGCATTTTAAGATATAGGCTTTAACCACAACCTGATTTGAAGCCTTGTCGAGCTTTGAGGATTTCACCTTGCCGTAATAATCGAAATTGCCTCTGTCATCATTTTCACCCTCGCGGAGCAAAAAGCCCTTGGATGTAACAACGTCACTTTCGTTTATAAGGCTTGCTACGTTTACAGCGCCTGTACCCCAAAGAGAATTGATTTTATCCTGCACCTCGGAAAGCTTGTAAACCTTATAGCCGTCAACGGCTGAGGAAAGTGTATTATATTCTTCCTCACTCATAATATCCGAAGCAAGTATACCTGCAGCCGCACCCTCTTTTACATCCTCGATTTCAGAATTATATTCGTCGCCCTTATATAATCTGTAATCATTGGGCGCAATGCTTTCAATACCGTATGTAAGAAGGCTTGTGGGTGTGCCGTAATAGAATACCCTGTATGTATTAAAAGTATATTCATTCATTATTCTGCCGAAGAATTCCTCTGCATCCTCGGTGGTGTAAGCTGAAGCCTCTTTTATAGTACTTCCGTACTCGATGTCATCCGCATCAATAGTAATAGTATTATAATAGGCTTCCTCCAACACGTAAATGTTTTTCTCGTAGGTTCTTTCCATATACTGAACCTTAAGATTATACTCGTCTACCAAGAGAGGCGCAATTCTGTATTTATTTAACCCTGTAAAGACGTCTACCTCCGGCTCTGACGTAACTTCAATGTCATTAATAAACAACTGTGCACCATCGGGAATATACACGTCGTATGAAGGACAGATTGAGGATACTATCTGATATTCATCAAAATACCAGAAGCCGTCCTTCACCTTTTCCACGTCGAAGGTGATAGAATTACCATCCGTAAAGGTCACGGTATAGGTTGAGGTGGTTTCACCTTCACTTATAATAGCAACCTGATAATCTGCTTCACCCTTGAATACACTAAGGGCAAAGCCATCATTATTATATTTAGTTTCAAATTCATCGTAAGTAACAATTGCATCATCACCAAAAAGCATATCATAAATGCCTTCGGGTTCACCCCTTATGAGTTCATCTGCAAAGCTTTCGGCCTGTGCCTTAGGAGTTACAAAGAACGAGCCCACAACAAGCCCCACTACCCCCAACGCAACAAATGCAAAAGCAAGAAAAAGAAGTATAAGAGTTACAATCAAGCCCGTCTTTTTCTTCTTTTTGCCCTCGGGCTGTTTTTTACCCTTTTTCTTTTCTTTCTTAGGTGCTTCCTGTTTGTTCTGTGGACTCTGCTGCATATTGTTTTGTACCGGCTGTGCCGCAGGCTGATTGCCGTAATACGCCATATTGGGGTTGTTACGCACAAAATTCACAGGAGGCTGCTCCAGTAATAAAGCTGTTTCCCCTGCTCCCTCGCTTTCTGCTACGTTGAAGCCACAATTACCACAAAAAACTGCACCATCATCCATTTTTATTCCGCAATTGGGACAAAACATATATCTTCCTCCTTCAGAGTATATTAACATATTGCATTTCCATTATATTCCTAAATTCTACATTTTGCAACACAAAAAACAAACAGACCGCTGATAGCGGTCTGCCTGTTTTTGAAAGGAGCCTATTAAAAATCTAATAAATTACTTAAATTATGAGGTGTAATACACCATAGCCCGTTGGATATCTTTTAGCCCCACGGAAAATAAAGAGAATTTCTCTTTTCATATAAATTTTAACACCTATAACCCTATGTGTCAACAAATTTATATATATTCACCAAAATTCTACATAATAACGGATTTTTATTGAGCACATTGGTCAAGATGACCAAAAAGCAGGGATGTTTCACCATAAACACCCCTGCCACGTTAATTATATTGTTTCAAAGTTATCCGCTATTACGGTAACGACGTTATTTTCCACACTCGAAAAGCCCGAGGATATTATCCCTTCAACTATTGCTTTACCGTTTTTTATAGCACAAAGCTTACCCTCACAAAGGCTGAATAATGCCTTGGCGTGACCCTTACGAATACCGTAGCTTCCGCCGCCGTTACCCTTAGAATTATCGCTAACCGAAAGATTTACGGAATCGCAATTTTCATAAATATATGATTTTTCGGGTGTAATAAGCTTAAGCGTTAAAGGCTCATTCATTATTATCACCATGCTCTTCCTTATACTTATTTATAACGTCGTCAATTGAACCGCACATAAGGAAATATTGCTCGGGGATATAGTCAAGCTCGCCGTTCAATATCATTTCAACGCCCTCGATAGTCTTTTCCACAGGAACGTAAACTCCCTTGTAGCCTGAGAATTTCTCTGCAACGTGGAAGGGCTGACTGAAGAAACGTTGAACACGTCTTGCTCTTTTTACAAGAGCCTTATCCTCGGGTGAAAGCTCATCCATACCGAGAATTGCAATAATATCCTGAAGCTCGTTATATTTCTGTAACACTCTGCGGGTTTCCTTTGCGACACGGTAATGCCTTTCGCCAACGTAATCGGGAGTAAGAATTCTTGAGGTGGACTCAAGGGGATCAACCGCGGGATAAATACCCAACTCAATGATTTTTCTTGAAAGAACGGTGGTTGAATCAAGGTGTGAGAAGGTTGTAGCGGGAGCGGGGTCGGTAAGGTCGTCCGCAGGTACGTAAACAGCCTGAACGGACGTAATTGAGCCGTTACCTGTTGAAACAATTCGCTCCTGCAATTTACCCATTTCACTTGCAAGGGTGGGCTGATAACCAACGGCAGAGGGCATTCTGCCGAGAAGCGCAGAAACCTCCGAACCCGCCTGAGTGAAACGGAAAATATTATCAATAAACAAAAGAACGTCCTTGTGTGAGCTTTCACGGAAATACTCAGCCATTGTAAGACCAACCAAGGGTGCACGAAGTCTTGCACCTGCAGTTTCGTTCATCTGACCGAAAACAAGGGCAGTTTTATCCAGAACTCCTGACTGCTTCATTTCGTTCCAAAGGTCATTACCCTCTCTTGAACGCTCACCAACACCTGCAAATACGGAGTAGCCGTCGTGCTCAAAGGCAACGTTTCGTATAAGCTCCATAATAAGAACTGTTTTACCTACACCGGCACCGCCGAAAAGGCCGATTTTACCGCCCCTTACGTAGGGGGTCATAAGGTCAATAACCTTGATACCTGTTTCAAGCACGTCCTCGGATGGAACAATGTCAATAAAGGGAGGTGCAGGGTGATGAATGGGCCAATTTTCCTTTGCATTTATGGGTTCACCCATATCAATGGGCTGACCTATAACGTTAACCATACGTCCAAGTGTTTCCTCACCAACACCAACGGTAATGGGCATACCCGTATCAATGGCTTTAACCCCTCGTGAAATACCGTCAGTGGGATACATTGAAATACAACGAACCTCGCCGTCACCAAGATGCTGTGAAACCTCAAGAACGTATACCTCGTCATTCACCTGAATTTCAAGGGCATTAAGTATCTCGGGAATTTCGGTGGCGTTAAATAAAACGTCTACAACAGGACCCGTTATTCGTTGAACCATACCAATGGAACCTTTTGCCATATAAATTTACTCCTCTTCCCTGAAATACTCTGCAAAGGTTTCGATAACGTCTGCCGTAACCCTGCTTTGTCTTTTTCTGTTAATTTCGCCTTCAAGCTTTTCCTCATACTCAACCGCCGCATCGTAAGCGGAACGCATACTCATAACCGTAGCCGCCTGAGCACCGATTGCAGTTTCAAGAATAAAACCGTAAAGCATTGACGTAATTATTTTTTCGGCACTTTTATTTATAACCGTTTCTTTATCCGGTACAAAAAGCACGTCGGCTTCTTCGCTATTCCCTGTGCCTTCGGGATTAAATAATTCTTCAACACAAGGATATTGCCTTACCATATTTACGTACCTCGGATATACTATTTTAACCGAGCTATACTCCTTTTGGGAAAGCAAATCACACAAATCATCATAAAATTCTTTTGCCTGTGTAAATTTAGGAACGTCACTGAAGGTGTATTCCTTTACCGATTTATATCCCTTGTTTAAAAAATACGCTATGGTCTTTTCACCGCAGAAAATAAGCTCCGTTTCATTTTTTTCTTCCGAAAGCAGATTTTCTGCATAATAGAACACATCCGAGTTAAAATTACCGCACATACCCTTGTTGGAAGCCATAATAACGTAACACACGGGAGCCTCAGTCTTACTTTGCGGAAACACCTTTGCAAAATCCGTTTTATAGTCTTCGTAAAGTTTACGGCATTGCTTTGAGTATTCCGAGTACCCCGAATACACGGCACTTAACTGCGAATACTTTACAGTAGCCGCAGTTTTCATAGCTTTTGAAATTTTACGGGTGGTAACAACACCCCTAAGCTTCTTTTTAAGTACCTGTTCGGTAGGCATTTATTTAACCCTCTTTTTTGAATTCACTAAGAGCCTTGCGTATAGCGTCAAGTGTTTCTTTACTGAGCTTGTCGCCCTGTTCAAGAATATTCATCAAATCATTGTGCTTTGAGTCGAAGTATTTGTAAAGCTTTTCCTCAAAAGCGGATATGGACTCAACGGGCACGTCGTCACTATAGCCCTCGGAAATAGCAAGAAGCAGTAATGCCTGATACTTATCGTCAAGGGGATTATAGCGAGCCTGCTTCAAGCCCTCTGTAAGTCTTTTACCCGTTTCAATTGTGGCGGCAGTTTCCGAGTCAACCTCTGCGCCGAATTGAACAAAGCCCAATAGTTCACGATACTGAGCAAGCTTTGTACGAAGGTTTGCAGATACCTGCTTCATAAGCTTGGTCTGAGCCGAACCACCAACTCGGGAAACGGAAAGACCAACGTTTATAGCGGGACGCTGACCCTCGTTATACAATTCGCCGTCAAGGAAAATCTGACCGTCGGTAATAGATATAACGTTTGTGGGAATATATGCAGAAATATCCCCTGCCTGAGTTTCGATAATGGGTAATGCAGTCATAGAGCCGCCGCCCATTTTGTCGGACAATTTAGCCGAACGCTCCAACAATCTTGAATGGAGGTAGAATATATCACCGGGATATGCCTCACGACCCGAGGGTCTGTGCAAAAGAAGTGACAATTCACGGTATGCCACGGCATGCTTTGACAGGTCATCGTACACAATGAGCACGTCCTTACCATTGTACATAAAGTGCTCACCGATGGCAGTAGCACTGAAGGGTGCAATATACTGAGTAGCCGCAGAGCCCGAAGCGGGTGCCGCAACTATAACCGTATATTTAAGCGCATCATATTTTTCAAGAGTTTCTCTTATTTCGGAAATTGTGGATTCCTTCTGACCGATGGCAACGTAAATACATATAGTACCCTTGCCCCTCTGATTAATAATTGTATCAATGGCAATGGCACTTTTACCCGTCTGTCTGTCACCGATAAGCAATTCTCGTTGACCCTTACCTATGGGAACCAATGCATCAACAGACTTCAAGCCCGTATGAAGGGGCTCACTTACGCTTTCACGGTCAAGTATTGCAGGAGCCTTGAACTCAATGGGTCTACGCTCCTCGGTAGTGATGTATCCCTCACCGTCAATGGGGTTACCGACGGAGTCAACAACCCTGCCCAAAAGCTCGTCGCCCACGGGAACGGTTGCAATTCTACCGATACGTCTTACACGGCTACCACTTTCAATATTCTCGTACTCGCCGAAAACAACACAACCTATACGGTTGTGCTGAATATCAAGCACCATACCACGTTCGCCGCAGTCAAACTCAATAACCTCGCCGTACATAATATCTGCAAGACCGTCCATCCAACAGATACCGTCCGATACGGTCATAACTCTACCGAGCTGATAAACGTGAATTTTCGGCTTAAAGGTTTCCGCCTTGTGGGTGAATTCCTTAAGAATTTCATCCTCGCCGATTTCAAAGGGAATATGCACTCGTCTGAGGCTCTTTTCATACCTGTAAAGGTCTTCAAGAACGGTACAGTCGTACACCGTGTCACCGATTCTGAGTTTAAGACCACCTATAAGCTCAGGGTCCTCAAGAACCCAGAAGGATGTCTTTCCGTTAACCTCGTCAAGCATCTTTGTTGTAAACTCGTCAACCCTTTTAACAAGCTCATCTGAAAGCTTGTGAGCAGAGCTGAGTGTTACGTACAAAACGTCGTGGTGTTGAAGATAGGTCATATCACCGGGGGTCAGACTGACCTCCTTAAGGATATTATCTATCATTTCCTCCTCGTGAACCCTTAAGTCGCTCTTATATGGCTCCTGTGCGAACAACTCACGAACGTTCTTCTTTATGTTTTCAAGAATTTCCACACCCGCCTTTTCAACGGCAGCCTTGTGGATTTCGTAGCATTCCCTTTTTGCGAATGCTTCTATTCTTTTAATTTTAGCCTGTGCCTCTGCTTCGGCTTTTTTTACGTCGTCGGAAATTTGAAATTCCTTTGCTTCAGGCTCAAAGTCCTTAAGCTCGGGAGCCTCGGCATTCTCAATCGCTTCAATCTCTTCAAATTCTTTATTGATTCGATTTAAACGCTTCGAGAAAATAGACTTGATTGTTTTTCGGCCTGCAATAGCTACAATGGCAACAACTAACAGGAAGTTTATTATAACGTACTGTATTTCCATAACACCCTCACCTTCCTATTACCTGTCGGGCAAAAGCTTCTGCTATGCTCTTGGCATTAACACTTACGTCTTCAATGGCTTTTTCGCATTCCTCAGCCGTAGCCTTACGAAAAGCCTCAACGTCAGTTATACGTTTTTTCCTTGCCTGAATAACAGCATCCTTACTTTCATCCTGTATTGCAGTAAGCTTTTCTGCAACCTCTTTTTTCTGAGTTTCAAGATACTGAGCCTGTTGCTCGGCAACCCTTTCCTCATGCTCCTTAACAGCCTTTTCGGTTTCTGCCTTTTTCTTGCGGGCATTTTCAAGACGTTCGCTTCGCTTGTCCATAACCTCAAGCAAGGGCTTGAAAAGAAGATTGCGCAAAATCAGCATTAGGGCAACAAAACAAATCACAGTCCATATAACGACAGAAATTTGTATAGTCATTTATATCACCTTTAGATTTTTAATGTCGGCCTCAGATTTTTGAAGTAAGCATAAAGCCGATAAGAAGACCGTAAATTGTAAGGGCTTCCATAAGGGCAAGTGATATAATAAGTGTTGAACGGATGTCCTTTGCGGCGTCGGGCTGTCTTGCAATGCTTTCCATTGCGGCCTTAGCGGTAAGACCCTGACCGATTGAGGGGCCGAGTGTACTGATAGCGATAGCGATAGCTGCTGCGATAGCAATGATTCCTGAATTATCCATTTTGTATTTCTCCTTTTAAATAAAAAATTATTCTTCTTCAGTAACCTCATCGAGGTATATTGATACAAGCATTGTGAACACAACTGCCTGTAATGCACAGAAAAGTAATGACAAAATCATCATTACGGCGGGAGCACCTATAGGTAAAATGTGGTAAAGCTCCTCGGTTACCGTTTCCTCACCGAAAATATTACCGAACAATCGCAACGCAAGGGATGCGGGCTTGATAATTTCGTCGAGCAATAACAGGGGTAACATAAAAAACATCGGACTTACAAACCTTTTGAAATAGTGCTTAACACTATGTCTGAGACCTGAAACCTGCAGGAACACGAAGGTGATAACACCAAGTCCCAAGGTCACCGAAAGGGATGCGGTGGGAGCCTTAACGTATTCCGTCATACCCATACCGGGGAAAAGCCCCGAATAGTTGGAAAATATTATAAAAATGAAAAGCGAGGCAAGGAAGGTAAAATGCTTTCTTGATTTCTTTTTTCCTAAGGTGTCACCGAAAAAGTTATCAAGATACTCTATTCCCGTTTCTATAATATTCTGGAATTTACCGGGCTTTTCTTTAAGGGTAAGCTTCACAATCAGTGAAATTAACGTGATTATACCAAGTATAATCCACATTCCGATAACCTCACCCGTTACGTCAAGAAACCCGAACAGTTCAATTATAACCTCCGATTTCTCACCCATCCGACTCACCTTCTTTTCCTCGTGGCTTCCCACGTTTTTCTTCGTTTAGTTTAAGTAGCTTTCGAGTAAAAATAAACATAGGCAGGGTAATTCCCAAAACCGCACCTATAAGAAGATACGATAATTTGAACGGCAAAAAATCCCCTGACATATAAACTGCCACAAGATAACCAACGTTAAAAATCTGTTTAATAACCGTTGTCATAGCAAATTTGTCGGGATTCTTCTCCAGAAAATATTTTGAGATAAAAAAGTTCAGAGTTGCTATACCCAAGCCCAACGCAAAAGTGATAACTGCACCTAAAATATCCGGCATTTTAACTTATCACCTCGTACATATTGGCGGCATCATCCTTTTTAGCATATTCGTTCACAGAAAGAACCTTATACTTTGTAAGATTTGAGCCCATCTGAATAGCAATAACGTCACCTGTTTTAACCTCGTATGAGGCACGTGCAATTTTGCCGTTAACCTCTACGTGCTTGGCATCGCAGACCTCGTTTGCAACTGTACGTCGCTTGATAATCCTTGATACCTTTAAATATTTATCTAAACGCATAACACATCTCCTATCTTAAGGTTAATATATACCCTTTGTTTTAATAAATCAATAGTTTTTATTTAAAACTTGCATAAATTTTGCCCTTATTTCTTATGCAAAAACACACCAATTCCACGGTTAATGAAAAACAAGAAAAATACCCGTTTTTTAACCTGTGAAATTGGTGGAAAATTGGTGAATTTATTAACCTCTTGAGCCCGTCCAGAAAAGGTGCTCTTTAATAAGAATTGCTCGGCAGGGTGCCGCTTCAACACCCGACACCTTAAGGGGCTGAGCCATAAGGAAATACCTGCCGGGCTCAACACCCGAAAGGTCAAGGCCCTCAACAATCGGTATATCCGCCCCGAGCAAAGCACGGTGAATAACCTGATTGGAGCTATGGTTACCGATTGTCTGAGAATCGGTACCTATAAGCTTTATGCCTGAATCTGCAACGTAGTAGGCACTGCTCTCCATAAGGTATGAAAGACCGTTACCCTTAATCAACACTCTTTCGCAGCCCTCCCAAGGGAAAGCCTCCTCGGCAAAAGCACCCGTAATAGGTCCGGGAGGAGCCTCAACCACAAGGCACTCGCCTACAAAAAGGTCAAGGGGAAATTTATCTATAGTGTTGCCCCCCTCAATAAAATGCAGGGGTGCATCAATATGAGTGGCAGTATGAAGACAGGTGTAAATCGAATTAAGATTACAGCTGTCCCCTGCTCTGATATTTTTTATAGGGTCAACGTAGCCCTCGGGGTCACCCGGATAAACGGGGGTTTTCATTAAATCCCTGGAAATATCAATAATCTCCATACTAAATCACCTTGAAAATCACTTTAAAAGATTATTTATGTCCATCTGTGTAAGTGCAGAAAAATCAGCACCCTCAAACTCTGCAACGGCTTTGTTCATATATGCTCTTTCAAAGGCATCGTCGAAGCTGTCAAGTGAAACCTCTGTCTGAGTGCCATCCTCCATAGATTTGAGCATTGCAACGCCGTTTTCAAGCTCATTGTCACCAATAACAACGGTAAACTCGGAATTTAATTTATTTGCGAACTTCATCTGAGCTTTAATTGAACGGCCTACAGTGTCAATATTTACGCTATAGCCCTGACTTCTGAGGTCTGCAGAAATTTCAAGGGCTTTAAGAAGGGCATTTTCACCTGCAGTAACAATTGAAAGGTTGCATTTGGGTGCCGCAGGGAAGGGAATACCACTTTCCTCCATAGCAATCAGAAGTCTTTCAAGACCCATTGCAAAGCCACAAGCAGGCATTGAGGCACCGCCCAATTCTTCAATAAGTCCGTCGTAACGACCACCGCCGCCAAGAACAAGACCCTTTGTATTTTCGTCAAGTGAAACAAACTCGAATACAGTTCTTGTGTAATAGTCAAGACCGCGAACAATCTGAGGATTAACAACGTAAGAAATGTTAAGTGCATCAAGATAGCTTTTAAGCTTTTCAAAGTGGTCGCGACAATCATCGCAGATGTAGTCGAGCACCACGGGTGCGCTTTCTGCAATTTTTGAACAAACGGGGCTCTTACAGTCAAGAATTCGCATGGGGTTACGCTCAAGACGTGAAAGACAGGTTTCGCAAAGCTCCGCCTTTTTATCTTCAAAATATGCCTTAAGTGCCTCGGAATATTTTTTACGGCATTCGGGACAACCGATTGAGTTGATTTCCACCGCAAGCTTTTCAATACCGATGAAGTTGAAATAGCTGTTAGCAAGAGCAATTATTTCAGCATCTGCAACGGGCGAGCCTGCACCAAAGCACTCAATACCGAACTGATGGAACTCTCTGAGACGACCTGCCTGAGGCTTTTCATAGCGGTAGCAAGAGGTAAGGTAGCAAACCTTCTGAGGAAGGGGCTCGTTAAAAAGACCGTGCTCAAGGAAGGCACGTACCGCACCTGCAGTACCCTCGGGACGAAGTGTAATTGAACGCTCACCCTTATCGTTGAATGTGTACATTTCCTTCTGTACAACGTCGGTGGTTTCACCTACCGAACGGTCAAAAAGCTCGGTGTATTCAAAAACGGGTGTACGCATTTCGTGGAAGCCGTAAGCCTTGGCGGTGTCAAGAGCCGCCTGTTCAATGTATTGTAATTTGTAGCTTTCTGAGGGTAAAGTATCCTTTGTACCCTTTATTGCTTTAATATTTCCTGCCATATTAAGCTCCTGTAAAATAATATTTTTCAATAAAAAATCGGGTGAAAGAGGCGTAACCTCACACACCCGACCGTAATTCAATTATCCTTTGGGATTAACGATGTCACGCCAATCAAGGTCACCACGTTCAAGACTGTGAATAAGAGCCTCCGCCGTAGCAATGTTAGTAGCAACAGGGATATTGTGAACGTCACAAAGTCTTAAAAGGTTTGCCTCGTTGGGCTCACCCGGTTTGGGGTTAAGAGGGTCGCGGAACACCAATAACAAGTCGATTTCATCGCAGGCAATACGTGAGCCAATCTGCTGTGCGCCGCCCTGTGAACCGCTTAAATATCTTTCTATAGTAAGACCTGTTGCCTCCGCAACAAGCTTGCCCGTTGTACCTGTGGCACAAAGGGTGTGTTTGCTTAAAATACCGCAATAAGCTATACAGAACTGTGTCATAAGTTCTTTTTTAGAATCGTGCGCTATCAATGCTATATTCATTAAATCACGCTCCTTAGAGAAATCCTTTTAGTTATTGTAACAGAAAAGCCCTTGCTTTTCAACATATTATGACAATATTTTTTGCCTTTTTGTCAATTATGCATTAAGATTTTCAAAATTCTTTTTGTTTGATACGTAAAGATTTTTGTAAACCTCGTAATATTTATCGTAAACCTTCTTGGCCTCCATATCGGGAGTAAAGGTTTTGCTTACGGGAATAAGCTTTTTGGCATCCTCAATGGAGTTACATTGACCCATACCTACGGCAATAAGAACTGCCGCACCCATAGCACCTACGTTCTGAGGTGTGTCAACGGTTTCAACCACCTTACCCGTACAGTCTGCAAGAATCTGACACGTGAGGTCCGAAAGTGCACCGCCACCTACAAAGCGAACCTTTTCAGAGGATTTAACCTTCTTCTCCTCAGTTTCAAGGAACCATCTTAAATGGTAGCAAACACCTTCAAGAACCGCTCGTATCATTTCGCTCTTGCCTGTTTCAAGACTGAGATTGAAGAACATTCCCCTTGCATTGGGGTCCTCAAAGGGGCAACGGTTACCGTGAAGCCAAGGTGTGAAAATAACACCGCCTGCACCTGCAGGAACCTTTGACACCACGTGGGTCATATAGTCATAAAGGCTTGTAAATTCTGCCTCGTAGCCGTCGGTAACGTTTTTCTTTTCAAGGTAAATACCGATTTCGTCAAGCGCAAGATGGTCCTTTACCCACTCAAGGCATTTACCTGCAGTTTCAAGCTCTGCAAAATAGTTGTATCTGCCTTCCTCGGCACCAACAACGGCGGCAATCATAGCGGAAGCGTCAACAATGCTCTTGTCAACAACCGTTGAAACCCAACCTGAAGTACCGCTGTAAATATGGGTATCGCCTAAAGCTACGGAGCCCGCACCAACACCAATAAGTGAAGCGTCACCGCCACCGCCGAATACGGCAGTACCGGGTGCAAGACCTAACTCTGCGGCAGCCTCGGGCTTAAGCTCGCCAACCTTTTCGGCAGATTTTTTGATTTCAGGAAGATGGTCGGGATTAACGCCGAGCATTTTGCACATTTTCTTGCTGAACTCGTGCTTTTTAATATCGTAAAGAAGCGTTGCAAAGGCGGAGTCGTGAGTCATACAGAACTCACCCGTCATTCTTGCAATAAAGTATTCCTTAACATCAAGCCATTTATGTACACGCTTGAAATTTTCAGGCTCGTTCTTTTCAACCCATTTGTATTTCCATACAGGGTCCTTAACGGAAGCGGCAACGGCACCCGTTATGCTGAGTGAAACAAGAAGCTTGGGAATAAACGCACCTGCAATCTGAGGTCCGTAGGCAATACCCTCCTTAAGCTCCTTACGTGCTCTCTGGTCCATATAGCTCATTGCACGACGTACGGGCTTTGCATCCTTATCAACAAGAACAATACCCTGCATCTGTGAGCAGAAAGAGATACCGCATATATCATTTATATCAACGTCGCATTTATCAAGAACCTTTCTTGTGGTGGAGCACATAGCATCCCACCATTCCTGAGGCTCCTGCTCGGCACCACCGTCGGGGAAAACGTAAAGATTATACCCCTCTGAAGCGGCGGATACTAATTTAATAGTATCACCAAGTTCAAAAATACAGGTTTTAACACCTGTTGTACCTATATCATAACTGATAGCATATTTACCCATATCCATATTCCTCCATATTACGGAATTATACATATTCTATTATGCACCATTTTATGTGAATAATCAACAGTAAATCCGTAGCAATATTACACAAATTTTATTCACTTCGTCTGTGTTTTTCAAACAAAAAAATTTTTTGAAAAAATATTTAAAAAATGCTTGACTTTTTCAAAAACGGTGATATAATAGTCAATGTTCTTCGGAGGACGAACAGTTCTTCGCAGTCGGTGTTGATGGCGTTGAGGGTCCACCCGTTCCCATCCCGAACACGGTAGTTAAGCTCAACAGCGCCGAAGATACTTAGTGGGAAGCCGCTTGGGAAAATAGGGCGATGCCGACACTAACAAAAACAACCACCCAAAAGGGTGGTTGTTTTTTTACTTGAATTTGCCCAAGGCAAAAACCATAACCAGATACAAAAACCGGTATTTATCTCGATTGATAAATACCGGCTTTATTTTTCGGCTAAGCCACGATAATTACGAATTAAACTTCGCTTCTACTCTATTAATAGGAACACCCATACCCGAAAAGCGTCTTTCATACTCGGTCATAACGTTTCCTTCCATATATTCGGAGTTGTGAAGGTCAAAGGTAAGCTTGTCAAGAGCCATACCGTATTCTTTAAATTCCTCTAACGAGAAATCAAAAAGACCTCTGTTGTCGGTTTTAAAGAATATTGCACCGTCCTTCTTAAGGATTTTTTCGTAAATTGCAAGGAAGCTTCTGTATGTAAGTCTTCTTTTTTCGTGACGTGATTTAGGCCACGGGTCCGAGAAGTTGAGATAGATTCTGTCGATACTGCCCTCAGGAAAAATCTCCGAAAGCTCCTTAGCGTCAACACAACAAACCCTTATATTTTTAAGCTCACTCTTTTTCACCTTTTCAGCAGCAAGCATCAAAACGTCTGAAACCTTTTCAATTGCAAGAAAATTCACGTCGGGCTCTTTTTCGGCAGTGCCTACGATAAAGTCACCCTTACCGCATCCGATTTCTATACGTAAGGGGTTATCATTGCCAAAAAGCTCTTGGGAGGTACAACCCTCTTCCCTTAAATTTTTAATTACAATATCGCCACAGGCTTCAAGTCTTTCGGCACCGTGCTTTTTCTTTTTAATCCTCATACTATAAACCTCACGTAAGCTCTGTCGTCAAAGGACAGATTATTTTTATTGAGCCCCTTGGTTGAACGGTAATCACCGTCACAAAGGGGGTTGTTTTTTAATTCCTTTTCTAATTTTTCTTCGCTTTCCTTCAAGGTAGTGCAAAGTTCGGGGTAACCGTCACTTGCAAGGACAACCTCGTCACCGCTTTTTACACTGTGAATTTCAATATCCTTCTTATGCACCTTTTCACCGTTAATAACGCCGTAGGAAAACCTGCCCTCACCATTTGCAAAAAGCCTTTGTTTTTTTATAACAGGCAAAATAAACGCCCTGCCCACGTCGTTTTGTGAAAGTTCCTCATCGGTAGCACCCTCGCAACGTGCAATTTCAAGCACCAACGACCGCATATCTGAAACTATACGGTCAATTTCTTTGCCGTGGTCAAAAAGTTCGCCGTTTATAATACATTGACAGTCACCGATGCTCCAGATTTCGTTTCTGTATTTACTGTAAATAATAACACTTGCGGCGACACTTCCACCATTTTCATTTTCGCCGCAAAGACCTCTGACCTTTTTCGTCATTATCTCGGTGGCGGTATAAGCATCAACATCATTTTTAAACTCTGCAACCGCTTCGCAAACAAGCCTTGCGGCGGCTCTGCCACCTGCTTCACCGTTAAAAAGAGTATCATCCTTGGAGGTAACCCCGTCGGCAACAACTATGAAATTTTCGTTAATAAAAATTTTGTCTTCACAAAGGCTCTCGTCAGGTGACTTACCTTTAATGAACTGCTCTAAAATCCTCATTCACAGTCCCCCAATAGAAAATATTATATTTATTCGAATATCCTTTGTCAATTAAATGCTTGTAATTATTTAATACCTTGTGTATAATACTTATATTTATTTATTAAAAGAGGTACATAATGGAAAACAAGCACGAAAACAAACATATTGATATGGGTCTGCAATTAAACAAAAAGACCATGATTGCTCTTACTCTGGTTCTTGTTACGGTTTTAGCATTCATCGGTGTTTTAACACAGACTCTCCCCCGCGGTGAATACCAGATTGCCGAGGTAAACGGTCACGATGCCATTGTTGACGGCACCTACACCGAAACACCGGAATACAAAATGCCTATACGGAATATCATCTTATCACCAATACTTTGCTTTGGCAGTGCTCAGGCAGGTACGGGTCTTACAATCATACTTATGATTGTGCTTATAGGCGGTTCATTCCTTATTCTTGACAAGTGCGGAATATTGAAATATATAATGGCTACACTTATCAAAAAGTTCAGCCACAAAAAATACACCCTTATGGGAGTCGTTATTTTCGTATGTATGCTTTTGGGCTCAACTGCAGGTATTCTTGAAGAAAGCATTACCCTTGTGCCCATAGCCGTTGCCATTTCGTTGGCTCTGGGGTGGGACTCGCTTGTGGGACTCGGCTTAAGCCTTGTTGCAATTGCGTGGGGCTTTACTGCCGCAACCTTTAACCCCTTCAACGTAGTTACCGTGCAAAAATTAGCGGACCTCGAGATTTTCTCAGGTCTTTGGCTCAGACTTATTGTTTTTGCAGGTGTTTATCTTATCCTTTTCTTATTCCTTTTCTTTTATGCTAAAAAAATAGAGAAGAACCCCACAAAATCCCCCGTTTACGAATCCGATAAGGCACTTCGTGAAAAATACAATCTTGCAGATGCCGACGCTACCCTTGCAAACCCCAAAATCCGTAAGGGTACAAGAGCCTTCCTCATCTGCATCCTTATTGACGTATTGTTTATTATTCTCGACTTCGCTTTAAGCACAGGCGGTGTAATTTCTCTTCCTGCTATGGCGGTGCTTTTCACCACGGGCGGACTTCTTGCAGGTCATTTTTCAGGGCTTCGCGGCAAAAATCTTTTCAAAAGCTTCTTACAGGGTACCAAGAGCATTGCTCCTGCAATTCCACTTATAATCTTCGTTGTAGCTATTTCATACGTATTAAACGAAGGCAGAATAATGCACACCATCCTTTACGAATTAAACGAGCTTATGAAGGGTCTTTCCCCCTTTGTTGCAATTTTATTACTGTTCGCAGTAATTGCACTTTTAGAGTTCTTTATCGGCAGCGGTAGTGCAAAGGCTTTCCTCATTATGCCCCTTGTGGCACCTCTTTCAGACCTTGTTGGTATTACAAGACAGAGCGTTGTTACAACCTTCTGTATGGCGGACGGCTTCACCAACCTTCTTTATCCCACAAGCGGTATTATGATTATCGCTATTGGTCTTGTGGGTGTTTCCTACGGCAAATGGATTAAATGGTCGTGGAAATTATTTGTTGGTGAATTTATTTTCTCAGCACTTATTATGCTACTTATGGTAGCAATAAATTATAATTGAGGCAGATTTATGAAAAACATAAAAGAACTTCATTCCAAAACCAAAAGACCCGAAAAAATACTTCAGTTTGGCGAGGGCAACTTTTTAAGAGCCTTTGCAGATTACCTTGTGGACGTAATGAACGAGCAGGGCTTATTTGATGGTAGTGTTGTTGTATGTCAGCCTATTAAAAATGGTCTTTGCGACCTCATAAACGAGCAGGACGGCATTTACACCCTCATCCTCAGAGGCAGGAAAAATGGCGAAGCAACCGAGAAAACACGTGTTATAAACAGCGTTTCACGTTGTGTTGACCCCTACAAGGATTTTAATGCTCTTCTTGAAATTGCCCGCAGTGAGGATTTGAAAATAATCATTTCCAACACCACCGAGGCGGGAATCGCTTTTTCGGAAGCCGATAAATTCGATGATGCTCCCCCCTCATCCTACCCCGGCAAGCTTACACGCTTCCTTTTTGAACGCTTCTCACATTTTAAGGGTAGTGACGAAAGTGCACTTTACCTTTTACCGGTTGAACTTATTGACAACAACGGCACCGAGCTTAAAAAATGCGTAAAGCAATTTGCCGACCTTTGGGTTTTAGGCGAGGATTTCATTAACTGGCTTGATAAATGCAGCTTTTCAAACACCCTTGTTGACCGAATTGTTACAGGCTATCCCAAAAAGGACGTTGATGAATTCTATAACAAATTAGGCTACACCGACCCTCTGCTTGATACTGCGGAGCCCTTTTTCTTCTGGGCTATTGAGGATAAAGAGGGTCTTAAGGAGCTTTTCCCTGCGCATAAGTCAGGCTTGGGTGCAGTTTTCTGCCCCGATATTTCGGGATATAAAATGCGCAAGGTACGTATCCTTAACGGTGCACACACCGTGAGCGTTCTGGGTGCATACCTTGGGGGCTTTGATATTGTAAGAGATATGATGAATGATGAGGCCTTCAACGCCTTCATTATTACAACCCTCAAGGAAGAGGTTATTCCTTACATTCCCCTTCCCCAAAAAGAGAAGGAGGATTTCGCCCTTTCAGTTCTTGAAAGATTCAACAACCCCTTCATCGACCACAGGCTTCTTGATATATCCCTTAACTCCGTTTCTAAATACAAGGCAAGGTGCTTACCCTCATTACTTGATAACGTTAAAAGTGGTAGCTTCCCCAAAAGACTTTTCTTCGGTCTTGCCTGTCTTATTGAATTCTACAACGGTAGCTTCAACTCAGACGGTGCCTTTGTGAACACACGAAACGGTGCAGAATACGAAATTAAGGATAATAAAGAGGTTCTTGATTTCTTCAATTCGGTAAATACACTTCCCGACAAGGTTACAAGAATTCTCAAAAATTCTGAGTTCTGGGGTTGTGACCTTACGGAAATCCCCCACGCTACAGAGTTTGTTGAGAACTGCTGTATCACAATTGAAAATAACGGCGTAAAAGCCGCTTTGGAGCTTTTATAATGGATAAGGCTATAATAATCAACCCCCGTGACAACGTGGGCGTTGCCCTTTGTGAGCTTAATATGGGTGACCTTTTCGGCAACACACCCATTACAGGCACCATTCCCGAAAAGCACAAATTTGCATTAACAGACATTCCTGCAGGTGAAAGCGTAATAAAATACGGCTACCCCATAGGCAGAGCCACAAGGGATATAAAAAAGGGTGAGCACGTGCACACCCACAACCTTAAAACCGCCCTTACGGAAAGTGAGGAATACACCTTCAAGGGTGATAACACCTACTCACCCATTGATTCAGATTTAACCTTTATGGGTTATTTGCGAGAAAACGGCAAGGTGGGTATAAGAAACAGAATTTTTGTTATCCCCACCGTGGGCTGTGCAAACAACGCCGCTAAGGAAATTGCTAAAAGAGCTAACGAAGAATTAGGCCTCGGCAACGAGGTTCTGGCTCTCACCCACCCTTACGGTTGCTCACAGCTAAGCGAGGATGCAGAAAATACTGCAAAATGTCTTGCTTCCCTATGCAAGCACCCGAACGTGGGCGGTGCACTCTTGCTCTCATTAGGTTGTGAAAACAATAACCTTGCGGTTATGAAGCCCCATCTTGGTGAATACAACACCGACAGAATCAGGCTTCTCAATATGCAGGAATGCAACGATGAAATCGAAGAGGGTTTAAACCTTGTTAAAAGTATTTATATTATTACTAAAGAGGATAAACGAACAGTCCAACCCATCAGTAAGCTTACCATAGGCTTCAAATGTGGCGGCTCCGACGGTTTTTCGGGTATTACAGCCAACCCTCTTTGCGGTAAAATATGCGACAGACTTACACAGTACGGCGCTTCGGCTATTTTAACCGAGGTTCCCGAGATGTTCGGTGCAGAGACCATTTTAATGGAAAGAACGGTTAACCGTGATGTTTTTGATAAAACCGTTGATATGATTAACGGCTTTAAGAGTTACTTCACACGGCATAATCAGGTAGTTTATGAAAACCCCTCCCCCGGAAACAAGGACGGCGGTATTACCACCTTAGAGGAGAAATCCTTAGGATGCATTACAAAGGGCGGTACTGCCGTTGTAACAGACGTCTTAGACCTTTACGAGCCGTATAAAAAGAGCGGTGTATCACTGCTTTGGGGTCCCGGCAACGATATAGTTTCCACCACGAACCTCACCTGTGCCGATGCGGTTATGATACTGTTCACAACGGGCAGGGGCAATCCCTTAGGTGCGCCCATCCCCACTTTAAAAATCAGCACTAACACGGCACTTTCACTTAAGAAAAAATCCTGGATTGATTTTGATGCAGGTATTCTTTTGGAAAACGGTTCCTTTGATGAATCCACAGACAAGCTTCTTGACACTATAATAAACGTTGCCAACGGTGAAAAAACGCTTAATGAAATTAATAATTATGAGGAAATAGCCATCTTCAAGGACGGCGTTACTCTTTAATCTTTTTTATAAAAAGACCTGCAACTCAACACAAGTTGAATTGCAGGTCTTTAATTTTATTCATCAAAGCTTTCTATTTCAAACAAATCCGAAGTATCTGTTTCAAAAGTGTCCAATGAAATGGGTTCGTAATTATCTTCAAAATCCGCACTTTCACGAATAATCTTGCCGTTTGCAAAGCCGTCCTCAACAACAATTGTTTCGTCAATCCAACCATCATCATCGTCATCATCAAGAATAATGGCACCGTTTTCGTCGTACTCTACAACTGCAGGTCTTGTTTTAATTTTAAAAACTATAATAACAACTATTAAAAGAATAACAAGTAATGCCGCTCCGATACCAATGAATACAAGAGGATTTGTCTTCTCCTTCTCTATTGTTTCGGGAACGTCCTCAAAGCTTGCACCAACAACAACATCCTTTTCGGGCATTATAAAGTTTGAAACGTTGCTGTATTTACCATTCACTGTAATGCTACCCGCTTTAAGACGTTTACCTGCATCAGGCTTAAACGTAATAATAACTACTTCACCCTTGCTTGCGACATTCGGATTAACCTCAATTATTCCACCGGGAACCTTCTTCACCTTTATATTATAGGTTACGGTACTTCCGTCAGATTCCCACTTAGCATAAATCACAGTGCCCTTCTTAGCAATTGATTTACCGAAATCCCAAGGGGTTTTGAACTCGGGGTCTGCGTACCAGCCCTTGAAAACATAACCCTTTCGTATAGGTTCATTGGGTTGATTAACCAAACCCGGCTTATCAAGAATTGTTTTAAGTCGGCGTTCACCATTGTTTCTTTCAAGATAAACAAAGAACTGACCATCCTTAAGCAATGCCTCATCGGGGTCGGTGGTCTCGGTATTGGTTTCCGATGTTTCGGTATTGGTTTCGGCTTTAGTAGTTTTTTCCTTTGTTGTTTTTTCGGTGTTTCCATTTGTAGCCCTCTCGGTAGTAGCCTTAACGGACGTAGCAGGTTTATCCTGACTATTAGTTGTAGCGGGACGAGTTGGCTTCTGAGTAACCTGTTCTTTAGTAGTAGCCTCGGTTTCGAGAGTCTCTTCAGCGGTTGTTTCCTCCTCTGCAACCTCTGTTGTAGTACCCTCGATAGGTCCAAGGTAATCCTCCCAGGAGGGTGCCGCCATACTCATAGTAAGGCTCGTGCATAAAATACACAGTATAACACCCAGACTGAGCAACAATTTGAAATACTTTTTAGTCATCTTTTCACCTTAAATTTAATTAATAAGTGGAATCCATATTCTCATTCAAAATTTCTTTAACTTCCTTAACGAATGAGGAATTTTTGATTTTATCCTGAAGCATACTGTAGAAAAGCTCCTCGTCAACGGGTAACTCAACAGTTTTGCCCAACCATGAAGAAAGGAATGCGGCATTAGAAATCATAAGTCCGTTAATGCCCTCCTGACCTGCGGCTGTAAGGGGCTCGCCACGAAGAATTGCACCTGCAAACTTATTCATAACCTCGGGGTGCTGAATATTTCTGCCGTCAAGCTCTGCCTCAAAGGTTTCGGTTTCAATGGAGCCGAAGCCTTCGGCAGCATTTTTGGTGAAATCACTAACGCTCTGAGCAACCTCGCAAACTGTAAGCTTACCTTTTTCGCAGATGAGCTTTGCCTTATCAAGAGTAATTTCAAGTCTGTTTGTGCCGGGGAAGTCACCTGTTGTAGTAATGAAGGTACCCGTTGCACCGTTGGGATATTCGGCATAAATCATAACGTCGTCTTCAACCTCAATATTATGCCATTTACCCTCGTGACAAACTGCGGTAATTTTTTCAGGCATACCGCAAATCCATTGCCAAAGGTCAAGCTGATGAGGACACTGATTAAGAAGCACGCCGCCACCTTCACCTGACCATGTAGCACGCCATCCGCCTGAATTATAATATGCCTGAGTTCTGTACCAGTCAGTAATAATCCATGTAACACGCTTCATTTCACCGTATTTACCACTGTGCACAATCTCGTGAGCCTTTCTGTAAAGGCAGTTTGTACGCTGATTGAACATAATTGCAAAGATTTTATCGCTCTTATCTGCAACGGCGTTCATTTCACGAACCTGCTTTGTATAAACACCTGCGGGTTTTTCACTCATAACGTGAAGACCCTTTTCAAGTGCCTCAATTACGAGGGGGGGATGGTCATAATGAGGTGTAGCAATAAGAACTGCATCAACCTCGCCCGAGTCCATAAGTGCAGATGCAGTATCAAAGGTTTTAACCTCGGGAAGCTGCTCTTTAGCCCATTCGAGTCTGTCGGGCTTGATATCCGCAACAGCAGTAATTTCGATTTCAGGCATTGTGCCCTTAAGTGCATTTTTAATATGGCTTGAACCCATATTACCTACACCGATAATACCTAAACGTACCTTTTCCATTTTAACGTATCCTCTCTTAATAAATTGAGTTGTTTATGAAATAATATTCACGAGGTGAACATTATGAAAAAACAAAAGAAAACTAAAGTTCAGGAGGTAATTGACGCCGATAATAATATTGATGAAAATATTACAAGCGACGTAAACGGCTCCTACACGGGAAAGCCCCTTAACGGCGACGAGCCTTTGCAGGACGCGGACGATTTATAGCACGTCCCTTCCCCTTTTTATTACGCTCAAAATTATGTGCGATGTGGGTACCCGTAAGGGCAAAAAGCGATATTGCCGTAAAGAAAAGCTGCATAAATGCAAGCTGTAAGCAGTTGAGATGCTCAAGACCCGAAACAAGGGCAAGCACCGCAACAACTGCAACGCCGATACCCATGGCACATAACTGGAATATGTGAATAACCTGCTTTATTGCCCCAAGGGACAAAGCACTTTTTATACAATGCAGGAAGCTTGTGGCTTTGCCGTCGTGCAAAAGAAGTGCGTCTGCCGCAGAGGTTGTGCCTGACTCGTAGGATTTATACAGGTCACCCGATACTGCGGATAAAACCTTAACACCGCTCAAGGGCAAATTAAGCTTACTTGCCACCATATTGTCGGTTATATTAGCGTCGTCCGAACGCACAAGAAGTGAAATACTGTTGCTTTCAATATTCTTGAGAAGTCGTGCATTCTTACTGTTAACGTCATAGGATATAATGAAAACCGCAGCGGCTTTACCATCTATTGCAAGGTACAGAGGATATCTGCCCTCGGTAAGATGCTTTTCAATAAGAGCCTTATCGGGGATTTCCACGTTGTGATTTTTTAATAAATCCCCGTTGCCCACAAGCACGCGTCTGTTAAAAATCCAAGCAGAAAGACCTAACTTTTCTTCATAAGCGAGGGTGTCAACAGGGGGAAGAAGTGAAACCTCGCCCACAATAACACGCTTAAACAGATTACCCAAGGGTCCGCCCGAAGCGATAACCAATGCGGCGGTATTTATAATAGCCTCATCAATTCCCATATCGTAGAAAAGATGTATGCCGTAAACGTTACCGCCCTCTTCGTCAAAAATATCCGCAGAATCAACTGCCACGGCATTTGAATTTTCACAAACTCTGAGGGCATCCCAGCCTGCAAGCATACCGCCCTTGCCACGGGTTTTCTCAGACACCTTTTTAATGGCAACCGCATCTGCTATAAATGAAAAATAGGGTAAGCTGATACACAAAGCGGCGGTAAATGCAGATATACCGCTTACAAGATGCTTTGTAACTATCAGGGAAATAACACCTATAAGCACTGATACCCCGAAGCTAATGGGAATAAGCTTTCGAGAAATATCATCCGAAGGATAAAATTTACTTGAAAGCTCCACAAAGCGTCTTGGGAACAAGGTTTTTTGTGAGGATAAAATGGACGGCTCCTCAAGAAGCAGACCCCTGCCTATTTCAAAGGCTGTTTCGCCCTGCTCAATAGGACTTATTGCGTAAATATCCTCTTTTTCTGTCATATAGCCGAAATTTTCGGCAATTCTTGAGGCTTCGATTACCTTTGCCGTAAGGTTAAGAGCCATACTCAACACCGCAACCGCACCAAAAAGGCTGACACCCTTTTCAAAGGGGTCTGCAGTGAACAGGAATGCAATTTCCTGCACAAAAGTGGCTACCATACCGAGGAAAACTGCTGTATCACGATTAAGCTTAAAACCCTTGAAGCCCTTAACCCCGTCAAGAATGCAGTTAAAATTAACCACACAGGGGGCAATTGTAAGAAGAAGGGACGCTATAACAAAAACCGTACCGCCCGTTTCAAAGGCTTTAGCAATAAGCGAAATAACAAGAAGCAATGCAAAGCATATATAAGATGTAACCGCACCGATTAATGCGGTGTTTTTTTGTTTTCTTAAAAAGTAAGCAACCTTGAATTTATCGTCGGGCATACGGTATTCGTCCGTACCGTATTTTTTTACGGGCTCGTCACTACCCACCTTCACGGGCTCACTTGTAACAGTAAATTTACTTGCTTTTTCCTTGCGCTTTTTAATGAGCTGCTCCTCAACCTCTCTTTCGTCGACGATTTCCACGTCGTTATCGTGGAAGCCCTCAAAGGTAAGCTGAGCACCGTCATCCTCATCAGGAATCTCAATATCGTGAGCATCTCCGTCGGTTACTGCAAGGGAGCGAAGACCAATGGTCTTAGTATGCTGCTTATCATCAAACACCATGGTTTTTTCGCTCACACTCCCCGCCTTATGGTCGGGCACAAGATTGGGAACAGGTGAAAAATCCGAGGTATGAGTAAAATTACTTTGTTTTTTTACAAAACCGCCACGCTCATATTTCTGCTCCTCAGGGGGCACAATACGATGCTCCGCAGTTTTTTCAAGATTTTGTATAGGTTTATTGAAAAAGCGGTTACGATACTTTTCGCTAACAAAGGTACCGTAAACCTGAGGCTCCGCAACGCTGTCGGAACGCTCAACCGTATCCGTTATAATACGGTGCTCAATATTTTCGTTATGGCTTGGTCTGGGGTTAAACGAAACTGCCTTGGGTGTGTGCTCCATTTCCTCAACGAATTCAAGAGCATCACTGCCGTTTCGGAGCATTCCGCTATCCTGAAGCAATTCGTCAATTTCTTCCAAGGACCATTTTCTGCCATTTTTTCTTTCGTCAGCCATTCTGATTCCTCACAAGTCAGTTTTGAATGTCTCGCTGTTTAGATATCTCATACATCAGAATACCTGCGGCAACCGATGCATTAAGAGAATTTATATGCCCCTTCATAGGCATTGAAAGAATAACGTCGCATTTTTCTTTTACGAGCCTTCCCACGCCCTTACCCTCGGAGCCGATAACAAGTGCCACCGCACCCTTGAGGTTTGAGTTATAGAAGGTTTCGCCGTCCATATCCGCACAGTAAATCCATACACCACGGCTCTTGAGCTCGTCAAGAGTCTGGGGAATATTGGTCACCCTTGCCACGTGCATAAATTCAACTGCACCTGCAGAGGTTTTAGCAACGGCAAAGCTTAAGGGAGCGCTACGTCTTTTGGGAACAATAACACCGTGGGCACCTGCCGCCTCGGCGGTTCTGATAATTGCACCAAGATTATGAGGGTCCTCAATCTCATCACAAACTATGATAAAGGGAGCCTCGCCCTTTTCCTCAGCTTTTTGGAAAATGTCATCAACCGTGGAATACGCCTTAACCGCACCCATAGCAATAACGCCCTGATGATTTGCGTGACCGCAAAGGAAGTCGAGCTTTTTACGGTCAACCTCTTTAATAGGGATACCCGCATTCTTTGCATCTGCAAGAATTTTGGGCACCGAGCCCGAGCGCTCACCCCTTGCAACCATAACACTGTCAAGGGAACGACCCGCCTTTATAGCCTCCTGAACGGAGTTCCTGCCGAATATTATATCCTTTTCGTTCTGATTTTCCCTATCTGAAAAATCATCCTTACGACCGTCAAATTTCTTACGGTCGTTAAATTTATCGTTTTTGTACATAAAACTACCTTTTTAATCGGATGCAACGCATCCCCTTTAATTACGAATTACGCATTACGAATTTTGCATTGAAAAGCTTATACCGTAGGGATAAGCTTTTCCTTACCGCCCATATAGGGTCTTAATGCTACGGGAATGTTTACACTGCCGTCCTCGTTAAGATTGTTTTCAAGGAATGCAATAAGCATTCTGGGAGGTGCAACAACTGTGTTGTTGAGTGTGTGGGGGAAGTACTTTTTATCCTTACCGCCTGCACGGATTTTAAGTCTTCTTGCCTGAGCGTCTGAAAGGTTTGAGCAAGAGCCAACCTCGAAGTATTTCTGCTGTCTGGGGCTCCATGCTTCAACGTCAACGGATTTAACCTTAAGGTCGGCAAGGTCACCTGAGCAGCATTCAAGTGTTCTTACGGGGATATCAAGTGAGCGGAACAAATCAACGGTGTTTTTCCAGAGCTGGTCGAACCAATAGGGGCTCTCCTCAGGCTTACAAACAACAATCATTTCCTGCTTTTCAAACTGATGGATACGGTAAACACCACGTTCCTCAATACCGTGAGCGCCCTTTTCCTTACGGAAGCAGGGTGAATAGCTTGTAAGTGTCTGGGGAAGCTTTTCCTCGGGAACAATTGTGTCAATAAATTTACCAATCATTGAGTGTTCGCTTGTACCGATAAGGTAAAGGTCCTCACCCTCGATTTTGTACATCATAGCGTCCATTTCTGCAAAGCTCATAACACCCGTAACAACGTTTGAACGAATCATAAAGGGAGGAATGTAATATGTGAAGCCACGGTCAATCATAAAGTCACGTGCATAAGAAATAACTGCAGAATGAAGTCTTGCAATGTCACCGCAAAGGTAGTAGAAGCCGTTACCTGCAACCCTACCCGCACTGTCAAGGTCAATACCCTCGAAGCTTTCCATAATTTCACGATGGTAGGGAATTTCAAAATCGGGAACAACGGGGTCACCGAAACGCTCGATTTCAACGTTTTCGGAATCGTCCTTACCGATGGGAACGCTGGGGTCAATGATGTTGGGAATAACCATCATAATGTCGTTAACCTTCTTTGAAAGCTCAACCTCAAGACCCTCAAGCTCTGCAAGACGCTTTGCATCCTCGGCAACCTGTTTCTTCATTGCCTCGGCTTCTTCCCTTTTGCCCTGTGCCATAAGTGCACCAATCATCTTGCTGTTTTTGTTTCTTGAAGCACGAAGATTATCAGCCTCGCCCTTAACCTTACGGCTTTCGGCGTCAAGCTCAATTACCTCGTCAACAAGTGCAAGCTTCTTATCCTGAAATTTATTTTTAATGTTCTGTTTTACAATTTCGGGGTTCTCTCTTAAAAATTTAATATCTATCATTTTCCTGTCTCCTTTTATTCGTTGTCAAATATTTTCAAAAGCTTTTTAAGGTCGTCGTCATCAAAGAATTCAATTTCCAGTGAACCCTTTTTGCTTGACTTTGTAACCTTAACCTGTCTTCCCAATACGTCGGAAAGTGCAAGTTCAACTTCATCATAATAGGGGTTACGCTTTTTAGCCTTCTTGCCCGTTTTAACGTCGCTTGTGGATTTTCTTGCAAGTCGTTCGGTGGTTCTTACGGATAAATCCTCCTTAACAACAAGCTTTGCAAGTTCAATCTGATAGTCTTTATCGGAAGCGGTTAAAATCGCCTTGGCGTGTCCTGCAGAAAGGTCGCCCTTCATTACCATATCCTGAATTTCTTCGGGAAGTGCAAGTAATCTTAAAGCGTTGGCAACTGCCGAACGGGAACGACCCACGATTTCGGAGATTTCCTCCTGAGTGTAGCCGTATTTTTCAGAAAGCTCCTTGTAGCCGTTAGCCTCCTCAAGGGGATTCAAGTCCTCACGCTGAACGTTTTCAACAAGGGCAAGCTCCGCAACCTGAGCGTCGGTTAATTCACGTATAACAACGGGAACCTCCGTGAGCCCTGCCAATCTTGAAGCACGCCAACGACGTTCACCTGCTACAAGCTGATAGCTGCCGTCGAGCATGGGTCTTACAAGAAGGGGTTGCAGAACACCGTGCTTTAAAATGCTTTCGGAAAGCTCTGCCAATGCCGCCTCGTCAAACTGCTTACGGGGTTGGTCACGGTTGGGCTCAATCTCGGTCAATTTAACCTTAACGGGACCCGAGCCCGATGACAACTCCTCAACAGCGTTATCCATCATAATTGCATCAAAGCCTCTACCGAGACCCGATTTTTTAACTGCCATTTATTTCACCTTAATTCATTCTCAAAAATTCTTCCGCTAAAGCGGTGTAGCTTTCGCTACCCCTTGAAGCACGGTCGTAATAAATAACCGGCTCGCCGAAGGAGGGTGCCTCAGAAAGTCTTACGTTACGGGGAATAACCGTTGCATAAACCTTTTTGGGGAAGAAGTTTTTAACCTCGGCAACAACCTGTTGGGTTAAATTCAATCTTCCGTCGTACATTGTAAGAAGCACACCCTCAAGCTCTATGTAAGGGTTGTAAAGTCTTTTTATGGTACGTACCGTAGCCATAAGCTGTGAAAGTCCCTCTAATGCGTAATATTCACATTGAATGGGAACAATAAAACTGTCTGACGCGGTAAGCGCATTAAGGGTTATAAGGCCCAATGAGGGGGGACAATCGAAGAAAATAAAATCATAATTTTCCTGAATTGTAGCAAGGGCATTTTTTAAAAGTGCCTCACGCTTGTCCATAACCGCAAGCTCAAGCTCCGCACCTGCAAGGTTGATGTTTGAGGGAATTATATCAACACCCTGAAACTTTGTTTTAATAACCGCCTGCGATGCACTGCAGGAGCCTATAAGCAATTCGTAAGAGGTGGCAGGAAGATTTTTACGTGAAATACCGTAACCGCTTGTGGTATTGCCCTGAGGGTCAATATCAACAAGAAGAATTTTCTTGCCGAGGGACCCTAAAGCCGCCGCAAGGTTAACGGCACTTGTGGTTTTACCCACGCCACCCTTCTGATTAACAATTGAAATAATTTTAGCCATTGAAAATTTCCTTCCGTGCTTTTAAATATAAGCACCCAATTTTCCTATTATATACATAATTTAGTATATCATATATATAACAAAAAGTGAATAGATAAAAGCAAAAAATCCCCGCAATTGCGGAGATTTTTTTACTTAGAAATTACTTTATTCTCAAGCCCTTAGGATAATGGTTCTTTGCTCTGCCGTTTACTACCTTAGCACCGCCCAAGGCACAGCCGTCAACCATAACAACCGCCCAACCGTTGGGGCAATCGGTTTCAAACTCCTCGCCATGAAGGTACTTTTTAATTTCGTCACATTCGGGTGAAAGGTCGATTTTTCTTTTAAAGTCCTTCCCCATTCCCATAAAGAACTGATGATGGGGCTGAAGGTAATTTTTTCGCACCTCGCCGATGTTAATGCCCATAGAAAAAACAGTTGATTTTCGGACCTCAAAATCGGGGTCAATATATACGGGAGTTCCTTTGTTCAGAATGACCTTTTCACTATCATAATCAACGAGCGTATCATCAAGAAAATCGTAAATCACCTTGTCGATTTTAGCCTTAGATTTACCCCTTTGAGCGGGGTAATTAAAGGGTGAATTTGTGTTATGAAGCACCGCCGCAAACTGCCCCTCACCCTTGTTTTTATGTGGATAAAAACGCCTTGCAAAGCGGATATTTTCACACTCACAGCCCTCAAAATTCACGCCGTCACAGGTGCTTTTTTCTACCGCTTCAGGCACCCTTACTATCTCAAAATCAGGGTGATTTTTAAGGAAATAATCAATAATTTTTTCGTTTTCATCAAGGGAAAACGTGCAGGTTGCATACACAATATAACCGCCGCTTTTAAGGCATTTTACTGCATTTTCAAGTATTTCCCTCTGCCTATCGGCACAGTTTTTAACGTTTTCCTCGCTCCATTCATCAATGGCAATTTCCTCTTTACGGAACATTCCCTCACCCGAGCAAGGGGCATCAACCATAATCAAATCAAAGGTTTCGGGGAAATTCTGTGCTAATTTTTTTGTATCCATACAGGTGGTTACAACGTTTTTTAGACCGAGTCTTTCAACGTTGCCCGTAAGGATTTTACACCTTGAGGGGATAATTTCATTTGAAACAAGAATACCATTTTCACCCAATTTATTTTTTAACTGAGTGCTCTTGCCACCGGGTGCGGCACACATATCTAAAACAAACCAATCGGGGTCAATTTCAACACATTCTGCAGGCATCATAGCACCGGGCTCCTGAACGTAAATCATACCTGCGTGGTGGTATGGGTGATTGCCTATTTTTTCATCCTCGAAGTAAAATCCGTTATCCACGTATGGAATTTTTTGGGTATCAAAGGGGTTGATTTTAAGGAAATCCTCAACCGAAATTTTATCCGTATTAACCCTGAATGCCCTGACGGGCTTTTCATTCAAGGATGCTATATAATTGTCGTAATCATCGCCCAAAAGAAGCTTCATTCTTTCGGCAAATTTTTCGGGTAACGCTTTCATTTACTCTTCCTCAATATTCATTTCTGCATAAAGCATACACATACTCAGTGCCGTAATTGCAGCGGTTTCGGTACGCAAAATTCTTTTTCCCAAGGATACAATACGTCCACCCACCTGCTCCGCAAGGTCGATTTCCTTTTCGTCAAAGCCACCCTCAGGACCAATTAAAATTCCCACTTTCATACCCTTTTTCATTTTAGAAAGGGCATTTTTGGTGGATTCCATACCATCCTTTGACTCGTAAGGCACTAAGAAAAGGTCCATTTCCTCGGCTTTTTTCAAGGCATTTTTATATGATAAAATATCAAAAACCTCAGGGATTACAGTTCTTTTACTCTGCTTTGCGGCACTTTCGGAAATAGCCTGCCAGCGAGCTTGCTTTGACTTCTTTTTCTTTTCTTCGATTTTTACAACGCACCTGCTCATTTCCACAGGGATAACACCCTCGGCGCCGAGCTCAACCGCCTTCTGGATAACAAGTTCCATTTTGTCACTCTTGGGAAGCCCCTGAAAAAGATAAAGCTTCACAGGAAGGCTTGTATCCTGATAATTTTCCTCAGTTATTTCGGCAATGGCGGTGTCGGACGTAATTTCGGCAAGTGTACAAAGGTCACTTTTACCCTGAACGCTTACTAAAAAGGTATCCCCCACCTTCATACGAAGCACGTTTTTAATATGATTAAAATCCCCATCGGTGATGTAATAAAAGTCACCGTGACGATTACTCTCACTTACAAAAAAATTATGCATTGTAACACATCCTTTGCAGTTGATTATAGCAAATTACAACACTTGTGTCAAAGCTATTCTTTTAACAGGGACTATTCTTGCATAGCCCGAAACAACACCAAAAAAACGGGTCAGGAACAAACCCTGACCCGTTTCGGATATTTATGTAATTATAAGCCTAAAAGTTCTTTTTTCTTAGCATCAAACTCTTCCTGTGTAATTGCACCCATATCAAGAAGCTCTTTGAATTTTTTGATTTCGTCAGTATTTGAAAGCGTTTCCGTTGTGTCATTAACAACCGTTGTTTCGCTTGACTCATCAATCGGCTTAATAACTATCGGCTCAATGTTAGTCAATTTGAATTTTTTGTAGCATTCGATAACAGGTATGCATACCAACAAACCCAATTCAATATAACTACCTATTGTAGATATAACCGCTATATTGAAATACTCGCCCTGCCAAGATGAAGTACCCTTATAATTAGTAGCAATAACAACCATAAGCGTCATTATAGCTAACGGAACAAACATAGCAATCAGTGCTATTTTGTTTTCGGGTATCTTTTCGCCTATGAAAATATCCGCAACAAAATAAGCAATAACCGCCACAAGCACGATTATAAAAAACCAGAAAACCAAACCGCAAAAATCAGCTAACTGCACTGTCATTATATCATACAAACTAATATTGCTCTGCGACCTATTTCCAAACATAGTGTATGTTTTCCAAACAAACATTGTTTCGGTAAAGGGCAAAATTAATGCTATGCAACCCACTATAATTTGTGCTATTGATAACTTTTTTCTCATTCTTTGTTTTGTCCTTTCGATTAATATCCAAGTTCAAAATCAAACATTACATCGCTAAATACAAATTCCTCAGTAGTTTCGTTATATGTTGCTTTTATTCCGAATTCATACGAAACACTTTCACCTGTGTCAGACAAAACAAATTCAGCAGTACCCATCATTGCCCATACATTACTACCGTCATTAGCACGGCGTGTATAAGTAATAGTGGGCTTTCCTGTTATCATATCACCCAACGCATTCTCGATGTAGTCTTCCATATATTCAACAGCATCTGCTTCAAGTCTTTCTTCAGGCGAGGCTTCTTTTAACCCGCAAGCACAAAAGCTAAAAAGAGTAACTAAAACCAAAATAAGTGAAATTGTTTTTTTCATAGCAATCCCCCCTTCCACAAAAAAGTTCGCAATTGAAGTTATATATCCTTAAAAGGCACAACCTCAATTTGTTGCCTTATAAAGCCAATACATTAACCGATATTGGTTAATATGATTATATACCGTTTTCGGTTAATATTCAAGTAGGGAGTGATAAAAAATGATTTCCTACGACAATTTATGGAAGGTTATGCAGGAAAAAGGCGTAACACAGTATGCTTTAATAAAAAAATATAATATAAGCCCCGCTCAAATCACACGACTGAAACGAAATGAAAGTGTCAGCACCCATACCATAGAAACGTTCTGCAGAATCCTTGATTGCAGAGTTGAAAACATAATGGAATATATACCCGATGAAATAACAAATGAATAATAAAAAGAAAATCCGTCCTCTTACGAGAATGGATTTTCTTTACTTATCATACATATTTTGAAAAAACATCAACATAGCGAGAAGCAAATGTTACTGAAGTGATTTGTGAAAAAGGTATTTCGTAACATTCGTCCTGCCAAATACCGTCTGCATCGAAATGTTTGAAAATAACTTTTGATTTTAACACCTTCTCAATTTTTCCAATTGCAAATTCACATTCATCATCAACTAAGCTTTCCCTTTCAACAATTATATTAAAGTCAACGTTTGAAAGTGATAAAAACACGCTATACCAATCAGTAATATCAATTTGTGGAGTTTGCATTTTATCTAAAATACCCTCTGCCTTTATAATCTCCAAACATTTGTCATTTTTAATTTCAGCCTTTTTAACATCGCGAAAGCGCCTTATTGAAAATCCGTCAAGAATAAAGTCATCTTCATTCGCGCCAAGGAATAACTTGTCACTAGTAATCAAAGGAAAATAGTATCGATAATTTACATCATACTTGAAAAACACACGACAAAGATTTTTTGGCTCTATCGCAGAAGAAACCAAAGTTTTTATTTCGGACTTTTTCATTTTTATCACCGCCTTTGTGTATTATAGCATAAAAACTCCGACAAATCGATGTGAAGCATTGTATCTCATCAATTCCGCAAGGAATTGCATATCATCAAAACTTTAGTTTTGTATATCATCAAGCCGACATAAATACACACTTCGTGTGATGATATACGCCTACGGCGATGATATACACGACTGCGTCGTGATGATATACCAAGCCTGTCGGCTTGATAAAAAAACTCTCGTTCCTTTGAACGAGAGTTTTTTCTGGAGCTGATAACCGGATTTGAACCGGTGACCTCATCCTTACCAAGGATGCACTCTACCGACTGAGCTATATCAGCAAATACTTATTAACAAGCAAGAGATATTATACATATTGTTTGGTCCATTGTCAAGTTATTTGAATTAAAAATATTTTTTATAGCATTTATTTGCGTTTTTCCTTTCTTATTGATATTTCTATAGCACGTACAATTTCGGGCTGGGCAAGCCACAGCCCCTACGAGGGTTATCATTCTCAACAACAGAATACAAACCGTACGTTTTTACAAAGAGTTATTACTACGCGACAGCCAACCTTCCTGCGTAAGGAGGAAGGGGGACCACCTTGTGTTAAATTTGATGACACAATTTACTTTCAAGCGAGATAATAATTTTGTTTAATTGCTTAGTTAAGCGGAGTGGTGGAAAGTCCCATTCAGTTGATTTTTACACCAAGTCATTAGGACTCTCCACCGCTCCGACTTGAATTTATTACTCTCGCGCTTAAAACTTTTATTTATAACTTTCAATGATGTTAAGTCCTCTTGCGGTCCCCAAAATTGTTTGCTCGTTATTCGCTTCGCACAATTTTGACCGCTACGCCAACTCACACTCCCTGCATCCGCCACCAACGGCGGTCGTGTTCCTTGCCCCCTCTCTCCTTGCGCAGAGAGGTTGTTCTTCGCTTACAACAACTTTTTTTACAATCGGCACTTGTATCCCTTTAACTTTGCGTTTCATAATCTCCTTTCTCCCTTGACCTAAACAGCTTAAAACTGTATAATTCTTTTATATGGAGGTGTTGGTAATGAACGCTACAGAAAAAGTAAAGCGTAAGCTTTTTAACGTAATCGGTCTTGTGGTAAACAGACTTGCTCAGAATGAGGCTTCAGATACCGAAAACTTTGAAAAAACAGTTACCGAGGGTATGCCCGAGCTTTTAAGAGAGGCTGCGGCAGAGGGTACTGTGCTTTTAAGAAACGACGGTATTTTACCTATAAAGGAAAACGAGGTTATCTCGCTTTTCGGCAGGGTGCAGAATGACTATATCTACGTGGGCTACGGCTCGGGCGGTGACGTTATAAAGCCCTATACGGTGAATCTTACCGAGGGTCTTCGCAATAACGGTGCAAGTCTCAACGAGGATTTAGCAAGTATTTATGATAAATGGTGCAAGGAAAACGTGCCTGACCATGGTTTTTGGGGTCACTGGCCCCACTATTATGACGAAATGCCCGTTGATGACAGTACCATAAAAGAAGCTTCCGAAAACAGCGACGTTGCGGTTATTGTAATCGGCAGAGCCGCAGGTGAGGACCGTGAAAACACCCTTACAAAAGGAAGCTACTATTTAACCGATGATGAAAAATCCTTAATTGCAAGGGTTTCGGAAAGCTTTAAAAAGACCGTTATTGTTTTAGACATCGGCGGTATTATTGATATGAGCTGGGAAAGTGAGCTCCTTAAGGGTGATTCGGCAATTCTTATCCCCTGGCAGGGTGGTATGGAAAGCGGCAATGCGGTTGCAGAGGTGCTTTTAGGAAAAGCCGAGCCCTCGGGCAGATTGACCGACACTATTGCAAAATCCTACGAGGACTACCCCTCATCCGATAACTTCGGAAACCGTGAATACAATAACTACACCGAGGACATCTACGTTGGCTACCGCTATTTTGAAACCTTCAACAAGGATGCGGTTTTGTACCCCTTCGGCTTCGGACTCGGCTACACCGATTTTGAAAGAACGCTTCTTTCTGCCGAAAGCAATAACAATGCACTTAGCCTTAAGGTATCAACCAAAAATATCGGCAACTATTATTCAGGTAAGGATGTTTTGCAGATTTACGTTGAAGCACCTCAGGGTCTTTTAGGTAAACCCGCACGTGTTTTGTGTGCATACGAAAAATCCGCTAAATTAAATTGCGGCGAAGCACAGGAATTCGACTTCGACATTCCCTTTTATACCTTTGCTTCATACGATGACGGTAGCAAAACACCCTATAAATCATCATATATAATTGAAAAGGGCGTTTATAACGTTTATCTCGGCGGTGACGTAAGAAGTGCTGAAAGGATTTATTCCTTTGAAATCACCGAGGATATTGTACTTGAGGCACTCAAGGAGGTTGCGGCACCCAAAGAAGACTTCAACCGTCTTACCCCCAAGGAGCATAACGGCAAATTCGAAAAATCCTATGAAAAAGCACCTCTTTCAACCGATAATTTAAAGGAGATAATTTTGTCAGAGCTTCCCGAGGATTTCGGCACTCGCAAAAATCGTGACATTAAATTATCCGACGTAAAAAGTGGCAAGGCAGCTCTTGAGGACTTCATTTCTCAGTTGACTCTTGAGGAGCTTGAAGCCATAAGCCGTGGCGACTACGTAATGAACAGTCCCCTTGGTGCCAAAGGTAATGCAGGTGCCATGGGTGGTGTGCTCCCCTCTTTAAGAGAATTAGGCATTGAGCCCCTTACCACCACCGACGGACCCTCGGGCATAAGGCTTCTTGCCTGTTGCTCGTTACTTCCCTCGGGCACTTCAATTGCATCTATGTGGAATAAGGACTTAGCCCACAGAGTATACAAAAAAATCGGTGCGGAAATGAAGATAAAAGGCTCCGACATTCTTTTAGCACCGGGTATGAATATTCACCGCAGTCCCCTTTGCGGCAGAAACTTTGAATATTATTCCGAGGACCCCTTCTTAACAGGTAAAACTGCCGCCGCAGTTGTTTCGGGATTACAAAGCGAAGGCGTTGCCGCTTGTCCCAAGCACTTTGCCTGTAACAATCAGGAAACTAACCGAAATAAAAATGATTCCCGACTTTCCGAAAGAGCATTACGAGAAATATACCTTAAGGGCTTCGAAATCTGCATAAAAGAAGCACAGCCCTTAACCATTATGACCTCTTACAATAAAATAAACGGCGTCTGGGCTCACTATCACTACGACCTTTGTACAAGGGTGCTTCGTCAGGAATGGGGTTACGACGGCTTAGTAATGACCGACTGGTGGATGCAATACACCGAAAGCCCCGAATTTAAAAAGGTTAAATCCAACGGCTACCGTGTAAGAGCGGGTGTTGACGTATTAATGCCCGGTGGCAAACGCTCGGGCAAACGAAAGCCCGACGGCACTCTACTTAACACCTACCAGAAGAAGGACGGCATAACCCTTGGCGAAATGCAAAGAACTGCCAAGAACGTTGTAAATCTTGTAATGAAATTAAAATAAAAGCTATAAAAAAGAACCCCGATTCAAATGAATCGGGGTTTAATTTTTAAATCAATTATTCAATTACGTAGGGGATTTCACCTGCGATGTAAAGAATGTACTTTACGTCAACAGTTGTGATTTCGCCATCCTCGTCGATGTCGCCAACCTCAAGCTGATAATCGGTTGCTTTAACCTGACCTGCGGCAATCTTAAGTGCAAGCTTAGCGTCAACTGTGTTAACTGCACCACTGTTGTCTACGTCACCAAGAAGACCATCAATTGTAATAGGAGTTACGTGTCTCTTATATGTGTTGTAAAGAGAGAACTGAGGATGATTTTCTTTGTCGGTGTGTACTGTGTACTGCTCATCAGCCTTAAGGAGCCAGATGATAGTATCCAATGTGCCGTCGTCAGCATTGTACTGACTGTGGCTCATATTCTTGATAAGCCATGTCTGTTCGGGGAACATTGCTGTTGACATATCAATCTTGTAGTCCCAAGAAATGTGATTGTGACCATCTTTAATTTTCTGAGTGTAAACCTGAGCCCAGTCATCGTGTGCCTGAAGGTAAAGTGCACAAGTTGCGCCACCTGTCATATATTCAACGTCGATAACCTCGTCGCTCTGCTTGTATTCTGAGCTAACGGGTACCATCTGACGGTTGTAACCGCAAACGATTGCAAAGTTCATACCGTCGTCCTGAGCAGCTTCGATAATCTGCTTAGCGTTTGTCTGAATTTCGTTGTAGGGGTCAATTACTGCTTCAAGGTTTGCATCAATGCCTTCGGGGAAGAGGAATTCCTTTGCTGCTTCGTAATCTTCACCGGGAACAAGAGCCCACAAACTGGGCATACCTGACATAAGAGGAATAAGGCTATCTTCGTAAACGTAAGGTATAACACCCTGAATTGCTGCGTTGATATCACCGAAGTACTCGTGTGAAAGACCCTCGTAGCTTGCAATGAAGGAGATAATATATGCTGCAATGTGAGTTGTTGCGCTAACGTCTGCAGATTTAACAAGGTAGTTTTCAACTGCATAGATATCAAGCTCGATATTGCCACTGAAAAGGTTACCTACAAGGCTTGTGCCCTGCCATGCGGGAGAAGCGAAAACACAGTTGTTAATACGCTTACCGCCGTTAGCATCAAGGTATGCAAGCATAACTGCTGAACCAAGGCTGAGGCAAACAACGTTAACCTTCTTTGCGCCCTCTTTAGCTCTTACGTCGTTGATGAAGTCTTTAAGCTCTTCAGCAAGGTCGATGGGGCTCTTACGCCAGTCGTAGCTGAAGCAGTATGCTTTGTCTTCACCGTACATTTTAGCTGTATCAAGTGTAAAGGTTGTGAAGTACTGAGCCTTTTCTTCTTCAGTATATTCAGCGATGGGCTTGTCGGTTACGTAGTAGCCGATATCATTTTTGGGAGTACCATCGGTATTGTAAGCGATGGGCTCGAAATATTTATTGAGAGCGGGAATGAAGCTATCTGCAAAAGCTTCAAAGTCCTTATCGTTGTAACCATACTTGATAAGACCGCCTATAAAGGCACCGCCTACGTCTGTAATCATAGCTTCGATGTCGGTGTCGCTGCCGAAGAATGCCTCCTTCTGGTTTTCGGTACCGAAATCTGTGTAAAGCTTTGTTGAAGCGAAGCCGTCAACAATTACGAGGGGCATATCGTCAGCCGCAGCAACGGGCATAACGAAAGCAAGTGCTACCATAACCATCGCAAGTGTGAGGCACACAATTTTCTTGGTTGCTTTCATAATAATCCTCCTATTAGATACTAATAGCATTATATACTACCATATATACAAACTGATTTTAACACATAAATCCGTTAAATGCAATAGCAATATTAAATTTTTAGCCCTTGACTTTGACGATTTCAAGGGTCAATTATTGTGTAAATTGAATAATTCTCAGGTTTTGACTCTTACTGATATTTCGCCCGAGTTAAGGGTAAGCCTGCTACCATCTGCAAGCTCTGCCACAAGCCCGAAATTTTCATCAATCCCCAATGCCCTTGCACAGGTTTTCTCGTCATTATTTATTATGGTTATATCCTTACCTATAACAAAGCATTTCCCTGCGTATTTATCGTAATATTCCCTTTTTTCAAGGGTGTTATAATAACCCATAAATGAATTAAGAAACTCTGCGGCAATGGTGTTACGCAGATTCTCTGTTTTATTTTTAAATACCGAGCCCGCAATGCTCTGAAGCTCGGGCGGAAAGCCTCCCTCGGGCTCATAAACATTTATGCCAACGCCCAAAATAACGTAGTCCAAAGTGCCGTTCTGAGGGTTAAAGCTACCCTCCGTAAGTATTCCGCACACCTTTTTATCATCAACAAAAACGTCGTTGACCCATTTGATAGCGGTGCTTCCGACACCCACTTTTCCCAAGGCATCGCAAACACTTACCGCCGCAGCAGTAGTAATGAGCACACTTTGCTCGGGTATGATTGAAGGTCTTAACAGTAAGCTCATATAAAGTCCCGTATCATCGGGAGAATAAAAGCTCCTGCCGAGCCTTCCCCTGCCCGCGGTCTGCTTACCCGCAATCAAAACAAAGCCTTCATCCTTTTCTGAGGCAGCCTCTTTAAGCAAAGTGTTTGTTGACGTTGCCTTCTCCAAAACCTCAATTTTAATTTTCTTTTCCGAGCCTTTTTTCAAAAGCCCGAAAATCTTTTGAGAATTGATTGTATCTATCATAATACCAATTACCCTTACAGATTAAAAAACAGCGTCTCAACGGACGCTGTTTTTATTATCTTATTATGCTTTCGATCAATACTTAACAGTATATTCAGCCTTTGTACCTAAGGGAAGAACAACGCTCATCTTGTCAAAGTTGATTGTCCACTTCATATCGTAATCAGCTGTAATAACGTTACCTGTTTTTGCATCAACAGTAATTTTTGCAGTTGATTCGGGGTAAGCCATAGAAGCTGTACCTGCAAGGCTCTTTGCAGCACCGGGAATATTGTCATTAACAACATTGGGAAGAACTACGTTGAATGCCTTAGGTGCGTGACCTTCGCCAATCTTAACATTCTCAGATTTTTCATCTGCAATTGTTACGATTGTAATGGTAATAACACCATTTTCCTCTGTACGTGTTGCTTCTTTAACATCAGCCGCAGTTAATTTGCTTGACCAAGTCTGACCTTCAACAGGGAACTTAGCAGTAATATCTGCACCTGTGTATGTAGCTGCACCCTGACTATTATCTCTGAGCATTCCGTCTAACCAATCGTCGCCACCAAGCATTTTGTATATGCTGTTGAGACCGCCGGTTTCTGTCTGACCTGCAAGGTAGTTTGTAACACCCTTCTGCTCAACTGTTGTAGCATTTGTTTTTACGCTGTTAACAGCCTTATTAAACTCTTCAACAATAGCAGCCTTATCGCTGTTGTTCGCTGAACCTGAGTCCTGATAACCGCCATTGTCACCTGCGGGTGTTTTATCGGCTGCGGAACCGCCACCGTTACCTGCATTGTTAGTTGCACCATTGTCTACAGTACCATTGTTTGCAGTGCCGCTATTTGAACCGCCGTTATTAACGTAACCGCCGTTATTACCGCCGTTAGAAACGCCATTGCTATAGCTGTTGTTATGCTGCTGAACCTGCTGAGCGTAAGCCTGCTCCTTAGCCGCATTATTCTGAGCCGCCTTAAGTGTAAGTACGGAAGTGATGATGTTTGTGGAAACGATTGTCATAGCAACGCTCACAGCCGCAATACAAAGGACTAACTTCTTTATAGGTGCCATCTTCATTACATGCACACTCCATTTCGCATTTAATCTACATTATTATAAATTATGTTTTCGTAAATGTCAATAATTTTAAGCAAATGTAAAAACCTATAAACACAAAAAATTTCGCTCTGCTATTGTTTATTTTGTTATAATACTGTAAAATATGTAGGCAAGACTAAAAACGGAGCAAAAATTATGAATAAAGCTTTATGTTCCAATTCAATATTAAGTCAACTCGGCTCGGGCATTACAGGTGCAATGCTTACGGGTGCCTTGGCTCTTTCGGTCTGTGCCGTAACCGGTGGCGGACTTTTTGCATTTGTTCTTTGTTGCGTTGTTTGCTTTGTATTTTCTGCTATAAATAAAAGCAAGGTTTTTGCCCCCCACGTATTTTTGCTTTTACCGTTATTTTACGTTTTATCAAACGGTTCAACACTTGCCTGCGGATTATCCGTAGCACTTGGGGGACTTTTTTATCTCTGCCTTACTAAATTCGTCAAAAAAGCACCCGTTCCTGATTTTATCGCTTCGGGTATGGGGCTTGGCATAGCGGTGGGTGTTACCATACTTTTAACTAACGCATATTTCGGTATCGGCGCTAATTCCTTTATACCCTTTGATATGCTTAAGGAATTCCGTTCTTTGGGCTTCCACCCCAACTTCCGCGGACTTTTCTATGGCACGATAACGCTTTTTGCGATGATTACCTATCCCTTTAAATTCAAAAGGCTTAACAGGTATCTTCCTGCGGCGTTCGTAACCCTTCTTATTCCCTACGTTTTTAATTTATTCCTTAACCCCCATAGGGATTTTACAACCATCAACGAATCCGCTTCACTGATTTTTGCAGACGGTATCAAAACCGAGCTTTCCTCTTTCCTTGAAATTTCAGTTAAGGATATACCTTATATATTAAAGGGCTCCGTGGGCTTTGGTGCAATACTTTTTGTGTTTGGGGATTCCGACACACTCACCTGCCCCGCAAACTGCACAAGCGGTCTTTTATCAGGAATACCTGTTAAAGCTTACCCAATCAAGGGCTATGGCACAATATCCGCAGTCACCTCGACTATTATTATCGTCCTTTTGGTTTTACTTTGTCCCTCTGCTTTTTCAAGACTCCCCCTACATTGTGCAGGTGCAATGCTTATAGTTTCTGCATGGCAGAGCTTACCGACGGCATCACTCAAAGCGCTTTTCAAGGAACGTAATTTTATAAAAATCATTATGATGGTGCTTTGCGGAGTTGTATTTGTTTTAACCGATATTTTCACAAGCGTTCTTGCAGCATTCATTCTTTGGGCAATATTCGGTAAGCCTTCAAAAAAGGAGGTTAACTGAAATGAAAAAAGATAAAAAGAAAATAGCCCGTATAATAGCCACATGGCTTGTTACGGGGGTTATGCTAAGCGTGTTTATTCTGGACACGGTGGTTTTGGTGCTCGATAACAAATACGTTTCAGCGGTAACCATAACGGACGAGGATTTTTCACAAAAATACGGCGATGATAAAATCCACTTTTTAAACACCGCAAACTCCGACTGTATTTTAATTGAAAGCAACGGTCACTTTGCACTTATAGACTCGGGCGAGGGCAACGAAAACCCCCGAAAGGACGAGGGCTACAAGGGCTACAGAGATGAGGTTATCAGTTACCTCAAAAAGGTTGCCTCAGATAAAAACGGACAGGTTCACCTTGATTTCATACTTGCCACACATATGCATTATGACCATGCAGGTAACTTCACTTATATTATAAACGACAAGGAAATTGCAATAGGCAAGGCGTTTATTAAAAAATATGATACCTCAAGCGTATCCGCAATGGATCAGAAGAATTGGGGTAACGGTGAAATGTATGAAAACATCATAAAAGCCCTTGAGCAAAATAACGTTCCGATTACTTATGATATACCTGACGAGGGCTTCCTTTTCGGTGATTTCACCATACAGTTCTTTAACGGCACAACACCCGAGGAAATAGTTGTAGAAAACGAAAACGCCAACAGTATTGGTGTTAAAATAACAAAGGGCAACAAAACAGCCTTCCTCGGTGCGGACTTTACGGCGGATACGGGAATTGAAGATTACTATGCCGAAAAAATCGGTGACGTTGACTTACTCAAAATCGGTCACCACGGTTATTACGGCTCATCGTCAAAGGACTTTTTAAAGGTTCTTAAGCCCGAAATTGCAATTGTTACAAATCAGATTGGTAAGATTTATCCCAACGTGAAATGGAACGTCACAATGGTCGCAAAGGCTCCCCTGTTCTCGACGGCACACCGCAACGGAATTATTGCAAGCTTTACAGACTCTGACGAAATCAAACTAACACAAAACATAATGTAAAAAACTTCGCGTATCAAACAAATTGGTACGCGAAGCTTTTTTATTTACTGATTATAATATACTCTGAAAAAGTGATAATACGGGAAGGCCCCAACCGAATATATAGGGGAAGCAAACACCGTAAGCCACCGCCATTAAGAATGTAAGCGAATATTTTTCGAGGCAGGACATAGCACAAAAAAGTGCAAAAAACGGCGCAAAAATAATTTTTAAAAACACGTTTTTTCTGCCGTAAACACTATCCTTAAAGGAAAGCATATCCTCAAATGATGGTGCACAGTTCGCCGCAAAGGATATACCGAACCACAAAAACAGATATGAAAGTATATTCTTTGTGTCGCCCACGTAAATCAGCTGATATGCAGAGCCCGAAAGAAAATAAAAACTGAGAATAAAGTTCATTGTAAAGGGAAACCAACAGATAAAAAATGATTTCCACGGATTTTCATTTAACAGCTCGTGCTCCGTATGACCACACATTTCTGAAAACTTAAAGGCACGTGTGTCAAAGGCGGCTATCGAGCAAACCCTGCAAACCAGCAATTGCCACAGGGTTCTGAAAAAGGCACCGGGTAATGTAATAATTCTTGTAATTACGTAAATCAAGGTCATTCTACGTCACCTGTCCCTTCTGTGAATAATTGCTCGGTGGTAATTTTACCTGCAAGGTATGAGTTCACTCTATCCGAAACCTCAAGCCCGTACGACTGAAGCATTGAAACTGTTTCTTCAACAGTTTCGGTATTACCAAGCTCATTTTCAATAACAATCGAGGTGTAATAAAGTATGCCGTAGGACTCGTAGGTAAGAGCCTCGTCGATTACCTCTTTTGCCTGCTCAGGGTCACCCTTAACCACAAGAGCCATTGCCTTAAGTCTTAAAAGCTCGGCGTTTTCAGGGTCAAACTCAAGAGCCTTGTCAGTCCACTCAATAGCCTTATCGGCATCGCCCGAAAGCCTTGCAATTGTGGAATAAAGACTGTAGCCGTCCACATCCTGACGGTCCGCTTCAATAAGAGAGCCCGCCAGCTTTTCGGCAGTTTCAATATCCCCTGCACCGATTGAAGAAAGAGCATATTCGTAAGCATAAAGCCACAGATAATCGGGCTCGGTCTCGTAGACCTTAGCAAGATACTCCTGAGCCTCGTAGGTTTTACCCGAGGTATATGCGAACATATACTGACAGAAATATACCATTGCCTCGTTGTGTGTTACTTCTTTAAGCTTACCGTCAACTGTTTGGATTTCCAAGGGTGCACCTATAAGAGCATCAAGTTCCTTCATAATGCTATTGTACATTGCCCTATCATCCGCCGTGTACTGCTGATACTCACTCTTATTCACAATATCATAAAAGCTTTGCATTGTGCCGTAAAGCACAAGAGCCTCGTTGCCCATATTTTTATATTTAGTATATTGGGGCATGGGAAGCGCACTGTCATCAAAGCCCTTAGAAACACGGTCGGCAACATCAGTCATAGATACAGAGCCCTCGGACATCTGAATAAATATAGCTTCAGCACTTTCAAAATACAGATTACGTGCATTTATTTCCTTGCCCTCAAAATAACTGATGGCATTGTCATAAGCCGTTTTCGCAGAGGAAATATTACCCATATTAAATTGAGCCTTAGCCTCGTATGCAAGAGCATAGCCGCCCACGTTATCCCAGAATCCACGCATTGCCACAATGCCAAGAACACCTATAGCAATTACAAGAAGCACGTTGACAAAGCCAAAGGGTCTGTTACGTAAATCCTTAAGACAATCTTCACAAATGCCCTCTTTGCCGTTTTCGTATGACTCACCGCAAAGCGCACAAAGCAAGGGCTCACCCTCGGGCTCGTCGGCAATTTCTTCGTCATTTACCGACTCGCTACCCTCGGTCGCTTCTGATTCCACCTCGCCGCCGGTTTCAAATTCCTCGGTGGTTTTAGCAAGCTCTTTTCTGAAAAGCTCTGCAAGCTCTTCTAACTCCTTGTTAAGCTCCTCAGTGTTTTCAGTAGCCACGGAATTTTCATTGTTTCCAATATTTTCGTTGTTTTCCAAAACCTTTTCGTCTTCCAAGGAAAAACCTCCTTTGAAAAATATGCTCTTATTCTATCACCATTACAATGAAATTTCAAATAAAAACATAGATTTCTCAGGAGGTTTACAAAATATTTACTTTTTACAAAAAATAGAGACGATTTTTAAACACATCTTAATCATCAAAACTATACATATCAGAAAAATTGGCTTTTAAAAATTCACCCCATTGACTGATTATAAACATGGCATCTTCATTAGAATAACTCGAAAAATAGCAGCCAAAAAACACAAGCGTATTTAACTCATCATTATAAGCAACCATATTGAACCTTTGCGGAAAACTATTTACTGTTTCCTCCGAGTACGCAGAATATCGTATAGCTGTTTCAATATTTTCCATAAATTTGTAACCATTGTGTTGCAATGTATATGTATCACTTAAATTCATCTCATTCAAGCAAAATTCTTTAGCAGCAACATATTCTGTTTCATCATATTTAAAAACAACCACACTTTTTTCATCTGCTAAAACATCCCACCAACCATCATAACACTCTTTGTAAAAATATTGTGCATCAATATACTTAAATTTTTCGGCAAAATCATCGGATGGCAGTATATCTACGTTAATTTCGGAAGGACCGTCGAACTTGTCAAAATTCTCTATTCCGTTAATTTCATAAATATCACTATATGTTTTCTTCTCGATTTTTAAGTTATCGCTAGTTTTAACTTCTGTATTTCCTTTGTTACATGCAACCAATGAGCAAAAAAACATAATAATTGATAATGCCAAAGTTAATTTCTTCATAATGCCCTCCTATATATGAAAGGACAGAGGACGGTTCTGTGTCTTGTTGATTATTCACCCGAACATTCCCCTAATCCTATTTCAAAAGTACACACAACAATCAAAATGCTCAAAGCAGTTTAACTTTCAATTTCAGTATATAACAAACATCCTGATTTTTCAATACAATTTCTGCCTTTTGACTAATCCTGTAGAACGTTTTTTTCGCCTTGCGTACTCAAAGCAAACCACCGCAATCCTCCCCTTTTCAAAAAATTCTTTCAATTATTAATGACAAAATATCTGAAATACTACAAAACTTTTTCATCTTTTTTAGGTTGCATAAAGCTTTACATAATGACTTTTGATAATAAAAAAGAGCTGCCCCGAGGGACAACTCTTGTGATGATTGATGTTTACTTTTTACTCTTTAAAATTTTCAGTTCGGGTGATTTTAAATCAAATATAGCACCCAAAACCGCACAGCCTATAACGGTAATAATGAGCTCGGGGAGCATATATCCTCCGTTGTATTCAAGGGAGTACAACCACACCTCTTTTGCGCCGTTGGTATAATCGCCCCATATTGTAACACCGCTTATGAAGTGGCACAAAAATCTTATAACGGACACCACTGCACCGCCCAAAGCAATGGAAACGGGTTGGTTTTTTATAACATTTCTGAACATACCGCCAAGTCCCAAGGCACCGAAGGCTATAATGTAGTCTGCAAAAAGCAGAATTAAATACGCCACTATACCGCTTACGTATGCGAAGTTTCCGAGACCGAAAAGGGTTTGTATTACACCCATTGCAAGGCCTGAAAAAATACCCCACTTAACACCGTAACGGTAGGAAATAACCACCATGGGCACCTGACTGAAGATGGTTACGCTACCCCCAAAGGGGAATTCAACCACCGCAAGCTCTGCAAGAATTGTTGAAAGCGCAAGCATAAGCGCAGTTTCAACAATTCGTCTTATTTTTTGTTTTTTTGTTAAATTACTCATAAAAATTCCTCCGAATTAAAATCTCCCTACGGCGGTAACAATGCCATAGGGAGATACTTCCGGAGTTATTTTTCCTACGGCGGCATTATCCGCATCAGGTTATTAGGGTCAGAAAAGGAATGTTTTCTATCTCAGCCGACGTCCGTCAGCTCCCCTGTTTTATTTTCGGCACGAAGCGTAGCTACTTTTCTTCGAGCAAGTTTATTATAAACCTATTTTATCTTTTGTCAAGAAAAATTATAAATTCTTCGCCCTGAAAGGTACATTTTCACCCGTAATTCTTCTTGAAATTCTTAAAAGTGCCTGATTACCCTTGCATTCATAAGGGATTTTCCTTCCCTCGACGGAGCCGTAAATCTCCTGTGATTCGGGAACCACACCCAAAAATCTTGCACCTACCGTATCAATAATTTCGTCCGCATTTATTGATTTATGTATTTTTTTATTGAATTTATTTATAACAAGGCGAACGTTTGAAATACCTGCCTTGCGGACGTTATTTGCGGCATAGGATGCGGCTCTGATACTTATGGCATCGGGAGTTGAAACAATAATGCAACTGTCCGCAACCTTAGACGCAAGGTTGAATCCGCTTTCAAGTCCTGCAGGCGAATCAAGGAAAATATAGTCAAAGTCTTTTGCAAAGGAGCCCAAAATTCCTGCAAATGCCTCGGGAGTATATCCCTCGTCAAAGTCAATGGGTGCAGGTAAAAGGAACAACCCATTTGCACTCTGTATAAGCGCTTTCCTGTATTCGCAGTTACCCTTAATTACGTCACCCCAGTTATAAACCGTTTTTTCGGACACGCCTAAAAGTATATCGAGGCTTCTTACACCTATATCCATATCCACAAGCAAAACGTTTTTGCCGTGCAACGCAAGAAGCTTACCCACACCATAGCAGAATGTGGATTTGCCCACACCGCCCTTAGCGGATGCAACAGTAATAATTTTCATATTTATCACCTTAAGGAATTAATGTGTTTGGTGTTTCCTGAGCGTCGAACTGAGTTTTCTGACTGAAATAATAGTTATAAATCGGCACCGCCGCCTGACTTGTTTTGCTACCTGTAAGGGCATTTTCTGCCACGATAGCAATAGCAATTTCAGGGTTTTCGTATGGTGCAAAGGAAATGAAGAAGCCGTTGTTACAGTCCATAGTTACGCCCGAAGCAGTCGTTCTTTTAAGCTGTGACGTACCCGTCTTACCCGCCGCATCAACTATACATTTACTGAAATACGTATTACAGGAGCTGTTCACAACAACGTCGCGCATACCTTGTTTTACAATGTCAATATTCTTCTCTGATACGTTAAGTGTGTTTAACACCACGGGCTCGGTTTCATAAATAACCTCGCTCATATCCGCAGAAAGAACGGATTTTATAATGTAAGGCTTATAGCGTGTACCACCGTTGGCAATTGTTGCGCAGTAGTTTGCTAACTGTAAGGGGGTAAAAAGGTTATCCGACTGACCGATTGCCGCCTGAACCGTATCACCGGGAAGCCATTGCTGACCCGATGCCTCCTTGTTGGCAACACTTGCAAGCATACCCTCTGCCTCGGGAAGCTCAAGACCCGTATCCTGACCGAGACCCAAAAGGTTACAGTATTTATTCATTTTATCAATGCCCAATTCCTTACCCATTTCAAAAAAGAAAATGTTACAGGATTTTTCAAGGGCTGTGGTTACGTTAAGATAGCCGTGATGACCAAGACATTTAAAGGTCTGGTCCTCAAGAACGTAGGTTGCACCGCAGTAGCAAGCGGTATTTATGTCAATAGCGCCCTCCTCCAAAGCCGCAAGAGCAATGGCGGGCTTCATTGTAGAACCCGGAGCATACGTACTCTGAATACCTCTGTTCCAAAGGGGGCTTTCGGTATCAGCGGCAAGCTCATCGTAATCCTCAAAATACTTTGTGATATCATAAGTGGGAAGTGAAACACAGGCAAGAACCGCACCCGTGTTACAATCGAGCACTACGATTGCACCTGCACTGCCGAAATATGATGAGTTTTTGTTATCCTTAAGCATATCCGCAAGAGCCTGAGCCGCAACCTTCTGCATACCTGCATCAATGGTTGTAACAACGGTATTACCCTGCTCGGGTTTAGTAAGATAATCCTCAATAACCGTACCATCCGAGGCTATAGTAGTGGTTTTTATACCGTTAGTACCCCTGAGATAACTTTCCATTGCCGCCTCAATACCGCTTTTGCCGTATTTATCGTCAAGGGAATATGCATTGTTTTTAATTGTCTGTATATCCGTTGCCGTAAGGGAATCATCGCTTAATTTTTCATTAAGCAACGTTTCCTCTTTAGCATATTCATCAGAGCTGATGGAACCCACAACGCCGAGAATATGTGAATATGATATTTTGTCGTTATATTCACGGTAACTTACACTTTCGCTTACCACGCCCGGATACGTGTCGCTCATTTCCATAATAATTGAAACGACCTCGGTGGGCACGTCCTCGGCAAAGGTATAGGGAGAGGTTACCGAGAATGAAAGATACTTCATACCGAAGCACACGGACGCTATTTTTCTTGCATCTTGCCTTGAATAGCCCTGAAGTGAATAACGTTCAATAAGTGCATCAAGACATTCGTCGGCAGTTGACTTCTCGCCCTTTTCCATTTCAAGCATATTTTCAGAAACCATATACTCGAATTCCTGAGCCTTGTCCTCATCTACCACAAGCTTTCCGCCCTGATATTTCAAGGGAAGTCTGTCAATCCACTCAATATTGTTCTTTTCAAAAAGCTTAATTAATGAAAAAATAATCTTATTTCTCTCCTCTTGGTTTTTCGCCTCGGGGAAATCCGCATATTTGAACACCACAGAATTACCCTGCCTGTTTGTAACAAGAGGGTTGCCGTTACGGTCAAGAATTTCGCCACGTGCCGCCTTCACCTTGCTTGTGGACACCGCAAGGCTTTTGGAAGCCGCCTTGTATTTGTCACCGTTAACAAGCTGTGTAATGGACAATGATGCAATAAGTGCGGCAAACGCCACAGCGATAATTATTGTACCTGTTATTCTTCTTCTTTTTCGTAATTCAATAGACATACAAATAACCTTTATTCATCTGCAGTTTTATGTGAATTGTAAATCCACAATATGGGGAAATAAAAAACGGGAACGAATGATAAAGTGTAAATACCTGTGGGCAGGTAGAAGGTGAAAATTTGAGCTATTGAAGCACCTGCACCGCCGAAAATCAAATTGATTATTATATAAAGTGCATTGTAGCAGACAATTGCACCTGCACCCAAAACCATTGCCGTAAGTATGTTGTTACGCATAAGTCGGATTATAAGAAGACTGCACACGGCGCATATCAGCAATAAAACTATGGAATTGAAGCCGTCCCTGACGGAGCATATATCCCATAATATTCCCGCTATTGCACCAAAAATTGCCGCTGCAATTTCTCTTTCAAACATTGCAATACTTACCACAAGAGGTAATAATACTAACGCCCTTGCACCAAAAATTTCAGGAAGCACGTAAGGGGAATTCTGCACAAGTGCCACAACTATTATTATAAGAGCATACAAGCCGAAGCGTATGTATTTTTGCTTATTATTTCCGTAATGCAAGGGTATCACCTCTCTTTATTTTTTGGTTTTTGTTTTCTTATTAATCCTTAATCTCGCCCTCGCCCTGACCTTCAAATGAGGTAATAACAAAGACCTCACTTATGGTATCCAAGTCGGCAAAGGGCTTAACAAGTGCATAGCATGCCGAGGAAACGTCATCGGATTTAACCGCAGTAACCTCACCTATAATAAGTCCGTCGGGGAATACTCCGCCTGCACCCGAGGTGCAAACCACACCACCGTTTACTATTGAGGTTGATGAATCAAGACCGTAAAGCTTACATACGCCCTGAGAATAAAGCTTATCCTCACCGCTTACGTAGCCATATTCACGTGTACCCGATTCAAAGGCACCGATATTAACTCGGGGGTCAAGAACGGAATAAACCACACAGGTTGAAAAATTAACCTTTTTAACAATACCCACAACGTACTCGCCGTATATTACGGGGTCACCAACCTCAACCCCGTCACTTGAGCCCGTGTTAAGTACAAATGAGCCGTAAACATCCGCCGCATCCCGTGATATAACGGAGCCGTAGCTGATTTCGAAGTCGGCATTTTTCTGTTTTATACCGTAAAACTCCTCGTAGGCTTCAACCTTTTTCTTAAGGTCGTTATAATCTGCAAGTTGTTTACGGTAGCCCTCTATCTCTTTTCTGAGGGCTTCATTTTCCTCAATATAAACCGAGGATGATTTAAAAGCGGCAGAAACGTCGTTCAGATTATCGGATATTGCCACGGATAATTTCTGAAGAGGTGAAAAAACTGTACCGATTACGGAAGTAAAGGGTGATGATGCATTGTGGCTTACTGCCGCACACAGTACACCCACCATAACAACCGCAGCTACTATCACAAGATTTTTGAACGTACCGCTCTGTAAAAACCTTTTCATTTTCTCAATCCTTTATTTTCTGTTGAATCCCAATAAATCCTTTTCAAGACAGATACCGGTACCCCTTACAACACAGTCAAGAGGATTTTCTGCAACATTAACGGGCATACCTGTTTCGGTTGAAATAAGCTTATCAAGACCTCTGAGCAAGGCACCGCCGCCTGTAAGGGTAATACCTCTTTCGATAATGTCTGCAGAAAGCTCGGGAGGAGTTCTGTCAAGAGTATAGCGGATAGCATCAAGGATTTCGTCAACAGGGTCGGCAAGCGCCTGACGCACCTGTTCGCTTGTAATCTCAACTGATTTGGGGAGTCCGTCAATAAGGTTTCTGCCCTTGATTTCCATAGCGGCTTCACCCTCGTAGGGGTAAGCCGAGCCTAATTTAAGCTTAATATCCTCGGCGGAGCGTTCACCGATAAGAAGATTGAAGGTTCTTTTTACGTAGGCAATAATTGCTTCGTCAAAATTGTCACCTGCAACCCTTACGGATTTTGAGGTTACAATATCACCCAGTGAAATAACTGCAACCTCGGAGGTACCGCCGCCGATGTCAACAATCATACTTCCTGTTGCTTCAAGCACGGGAAGACCTGCACCGATAGCCGCCGCCATGGGCTCCTCAATAAGGCTTACGTATCTTGCACCGGCACTTTTAGCCGCGTCGTGCACCGCACGTCTTTCAACCTCGGTAACACCTGAGGGAATACAAATCATAACTCTTGCTCTGTTGAAGGGTGAACCGCTTATGGCTCTTTTTACGAACGCCTTAAGCATATCCGCAGTCATATCAAAGTCTGCAATAACACCATCCTTAAGAGGACGTACCGCAGTAATTGAACCGGGGGTTCTGCCTATCATTTTTTTAGCATCTGCACCAACGGCAACAACTGTTTTGGGGTTGGTTCTTTCATCAACCGCAACAACTGAAGGCTCTCTGATAACAATGCCCTTACCTTTAACAAACACCAATGTATTGGCTGTACCAAGGTCAACACCAATATCCTGTGAAAACAACATATATATACATTCCTTTCGGGATTATTTTTTTCTTAATATGTACGTAACAAAGAAGATTATTGCCGAAACGGTAACAATCGTAGCTCCTGCCGAGGTATCCTCATAGAAGGAAATAAGAAGTCCCGACACTGCAGAAACCAATGATATTGCCACGGAAAGGCTCATATATTGCCTTGAATTTTTAGCAATATTTCTTGCCGCGGCGGCAGGTAAAATAAGAAGTGAGTTTATAAGGAGTATGCCCACCCACTTAATTGAAATCATTACAACAACCGCAACCATTATTACGAAAATATTTTCGTAAAGTGCGGTCTTTATGCCTCTGCTTGCGGCTAACTCACGGTTAACCGTTATAACCAACAGCTTGTTGTAAATAAACGACCACACAATCAGAACCGCCACAAAGGTAATAAGAAGATATAACAGTTCTTTTTTAGTGATACTTAAAATATCACCTACAAGGTAGGTACTGTATTTTGAAAAGCTTCCGCCGTAGGAAAGCACAAGCAAGCCTATGGCAATACTCGTAGATGAAAAAACGCTTATAACCGTATCCGACGAGGAGTTACCCTTGTTCTTAACACGGGTTATTATGAGAGCCACAAGCACACCGAAGGCAACAAGGGAAATAATTTCATTTTTAATTCCCAAAAGCACACCAAGGGCAATACCTGTAAAAGCACTGTGACCCAAGGCATCTGAAAAGAAAGCCATTTTGTTATTAACTGCCATCGTGCCGAGAACACCCATAAGAGGCGCTATAAGAAGCACCGCAAGAAGTGCATTTATCATAAACTTGTAGTCCGCCCAATGGAATGGAAGCACGTTACCTAAAACGCTGTATATTACGCTCATACAAACGCCCCCTTTTCGGGCACGGTGAAGAATACTTTTTTGAATTCATCGGATTCAAAAACCTCTTTTGCGGGACCGCTTTTAAGCACCGTTTTATTTATAAGAATTACCTTGTCCGCATATTCACGCACAATTTCCAAATCGTGGGAAACCATAGCAATTGCCATATGATAATTATGCTTAAGGTTAAGTATCGCTTCGTAGAATTTCTCGCTACCCTGCGCATCAACACCCGAAACGGGCTCGTCGAGAATAAGGAGTTCGGGAAGCGGATAAAGTGCATTTACCAACATAACACGTTGAAGCTCGCCGCCCGAAAGTTCACCCAACTTACGTTTTTTTAGGTCCAGACAACCAACCGCCTCAAGGGCTTCATCAAGCTGAGCCGACACCTTTTTGTTTCGCATAAAGCAAACGGGGCTTGAGGTTCGTCCGACTAAAAGGAAATCCTCCACGCTAACGGGAGCCGAACGGTCAAAATCCAACCTCTGAGGAACGTAGCCGATAGTTATTTTATTAAGCCTTTCACCATCGTGGGACTCAAAGCCAACGCTACCCTGATGCTGAATTTCGCCTAAAATTGATTTTACAAGAGTGGTTTTACCTGCACCGTTTACACCGATAACCGCCGTAAGCTCACCGCAATGCAGGTGGAAGGAAACGTCGGAAAGGATAACATCCGAGCCCTTTTTAACTCCGATATTATTTACCGATATTTTGCAAAGACCGCAACCGTTTTCGGATGCCATCAACTCACCGCCTTCAGAATTGTCTGTATATTTTCTCTCATTATATCCTCATAGGCACCAAGGGTAACCTCGCCCTTGGTTACAGGATTGAGAACGTAAATTTTAACGCCTGTTTCCGCCGCCATAATTTCTGCGGCACTGCCGTTGTAGTCGGGCTCAACAAAAAGAGCCTTTATACCCTGCCCCGGAATAACGTCACAAAGATGTGCAATCTTCTTTGCAGAGGGTTCGCCACCCTCGTCACTTTCGATGCACTCAACTATTTCAAGGCCCGATTCCGCAGCCATATATTCATAAGCGGCGTGAAAGGTGATTATTTTTTGACCCTGTGCCGCCTGATAGGTGCCTTTTAATTCGTCGGATAATCCGTTTAATCTTACAATATATTCCTCGTAGTTTTGGTTAATCTGCTTTTCGTATTGAGGGTATTTTTCAACAAGTCCGTTTTTTATATTAAGAACCTGCTTTTTCGCATTTTCAACAGAAAGCCATATATGGGAGTTGCTTTCGTGGTTATGACCAGTATGCTCCTCGCCCTCGTGATGGTGTGAGCATAAAAGTTCAATACCCTCGGAGGAGTCAACTATAGCTAAGTCCTCCGTCGTTTCGGAAACGTCATCAAGGAAGGTTTCTAACCCTGCACCGTTGATAACAAAAACATCCGCATCATTAAGAAGCTTCGCATCACGGGCAGTAAGCGTGTAATCGTGAAGACAGCCCGTGCTTTGCTCTGCCATACAGGTAACTGTAAGTCCGTCAATACCATTTGTAAGGTTCAACGTGAAAATATATATGGGGTAAAAGGATACGGCAATAACCGAGTCGGTATTATCAGTCACAACCGCACCGCACCCTGCAGTAAAAAGCAATGAAAGAGCTATTATCATTGCAATAAACTTTTTCACGTTTTTATCACCTTACCAGTCTGAAGTAATAGGGAATCTCCGAGCCGTAAAGACCTGTTTCAACCTTGACGTAATAGGTACCTGCGGGTACTAACACAACGCCCGTTGTAACAAGATGCTCGTTAAGGTATGAATCCGTGGAGCAGATTTCTTTACCGCTTTCATCTACCACACTTGCGGTCCAGCAATGCTCGTTAACACTGCCTGCCTCGTGGTAGAATTCAAGGCATATTCTTGTGTCCTTTTCAAGCTCGAATTTATAGTAGTCCTCATCATAGAGGGAGTCTGTTGAAATAATTGCACCGTAATAATACTTGCCGAAATCTGCAAAATCGCAGGTCTCCATTGTATTATTGGGCTCGTGCTCGTAATTTGAAGCCTCGGTGAAGGTCCATCTGCAGGTATAATATGCAGAGTTATATGAAACTGAATCACCGTCTATGCATACGTAGTAATCACCCGGTGTAAGACCCATATCCTCAATCATAAGGCTCTCACTGTTCCACATAGCAATTTTACGTACTATTTCGTAATATGAGCCGTCCTCCATAGGCTTAATAAGGCGGATGTTCCAGCCTCGCTTATCGCCCTCAAGAAGTTCGTGTTCAAATTCGAAATCAATGTATCCCTCAGCAGGAACCGTAAATTTGTAGTAGTCCTTATCAAGACCGAGAAGTCTGTCTGCAAGGCTACCGCCGATAATTACGTCCTGAGGAAGATTTGTTGCAGTTTCGGGTGAATCGTTAAGTTCAAATTCATTGTTAGTTGCCTTGTTAGCACCTACAAGAAGCGTGTAGGTATCGGGAACCTCACTCTGAGCCTCAACCTTGATGTAATACGTGCCCATCTGAAGACCTATGATACCCGTTTTAACCATAAGCTCGTCTAATTTAGAGGTGAACTGAGTGATAAGCTTATCAGTATCATCGCAAAGAGTAATGCTCCATCCAACAACGGGAAGGGTGTTGTCGTTATGGGTGAAGGTAATATTCACAACGCTGTCCTCAACAAGCTCAAGAACGTACCAGTCCGTATCCGTATCATTTTCACGCCTTGATGAGGAACCGTATTTACCGTACTTAACCGCAATGGGAGTTGCCTCGTCAATGGTATCGTTAGGCTCTTTTTCGTAGGTTTCGGTTTCGGTAAACATTGTGGAAAGAGAGTAATCTGTTTCAAGGAAGTAGGTACCCGCCTTTACCACAACACAATACGTACCGGGGGTAACACCCGTTTCGCCCCAGGTTGACGTAACGTCACTCCAGAAGGATTCAAAAAAGCTTAACTCCTTGTAAACCTTTTCTTCACCTTCAATTATTTTATAGAGTGTTATCTGCCATGCAGTTTTAGCATTATCCTGATAATCCTCGTGATTAAGCCTTACAACCAAAGCACCGTTTGCAGGTACTTCAAAAATATATGCATCGTAGTCGTCGGCACTTTTAAGAATACCCGTTGCCTCGGAATTAAGTGCCATATACGTGGGAGTATTATTTTTAAACAAGCTGTCGTTTACGATAACTGATGCGCCGACCGCACAAAGGGACGCTGTCAGAATAACAATAGCAGTAACGAAAGCTATAAGCCTAATTTTATGCTTCTTCATAAGCTAAACTCCTTTTTAGTTTATTCAGTGCCTCGTCATATTGGGGCACCGTATCCGTATATGAGCAAAGTACGGTTTCAATAAATTCAATATTGAGAATGGAAAACGCACATTTTAACTGCCAATTCATAAAATCAATGCTTCTTTTACCATCACGTCCCGATGCAGCAATAAGAATTGCTTTACGGCGTTTTTTAATAGGTTGAACCTTGCCGTTAGCATAAAAGGTGGTGTAGTAGCATTGGAATCTGTCGATAAGTGACTTAAGGGGTGCAGAAAACGTGCCGTTATAAACGGGACTTGCAAAAATAATTAAATCCGCATTTTCAAACCTTTTGAAAAAATCGTTCAAATCACCGTGAACACATCTGCCGTTAACTTCACAAAAATTGCATCCGTTACAGGGTGCAAAATTTTCTTTAAAGGCATCAAAAACATCAATATGACAACCGACAAGTAAATTTTGCGCCTCCGAGCAAAGACGGTTTGTAAAGCTACCGCTACGCTCAGAGCCTTTTATAATTAAAACGTGCTTGTTTTCCATAAATTCACTCATCCGTTTTTGAAAAAATCTTATTTCTGCCTGAAATTAAATGCCAAAAATCCATTATCGGTTTATTATAACATAGTTTATATATAAAATAAATACCTTAATAACATTTTCACAATTTTTTTACAAAAAATAAAACAGCCCTTACCATTTAGTTAGTAAGGACTGTTAATTCGCTTTTAATCTGCGCCAAAAGCACCGTTTTAAATTAGTCAGCTACAGGAGCACCAACGGGACAACTACCCTCGCAAGCACCGCAATCAATGCACTTATCAGCGTCGATTACATAGATGCCGTCGCCTTCTGAGATTGCTTCAACGGGGCAATCTGCAGCACAAGCGCCACAAGAAATGCAAGCGTCTGTAATTTTGTATGCCATTTGTCTTACCTCCTTGTATTATTATGTGCCTTAATTGTAGCACAATTTTCGCAGAAATCAATAGAAATTTATAATTTTTAAGGGATATTTTAGGATGTTTTACCCCTATGATTATTCTTCGGTTGCTTCTGCGGTATTTTCGTCATTAAATTTCTGACGTTTTACCAATTTTACTTCCTTACGTGTATATTCTGACGGAAGTGCCTCGGGTCTTCTTTCGAGGGATACCTTAAGCTTACCTGTAAGAAGGTTACTTTCAACCACAGTACCCCTACCCTCTTTAGTATCAACAATTGAACCGACACGGGGTGTAATTTTGTTGAGATACTCGTAAGAATCCTGCTCATACTTAAGGCAGCAAAGAAGTCTGCCACAGGTACCGCTTATTTTACTGGGATTAAGTGAAAGACCCTGCTCCTTAGCCATTTTTATTGAAACGGGATGGAAGTCGTCAAGGAATTGTGAACAGCAAAATGGTCTGCCGCAAATACCGAGACCGCCAATCATCTTAGATACGTCACGAACACCAATCTGACGCATTTCTATTCTTGTTCTGTACTGTGAAGCAAGAATTTTAACAAGCTCTCTGAAATCCACACGGTCGTCAGAGGTGAAATAGAACAGCATTTTACTGCCGTCAAAGGTACATTCAACCTCAACAAGCTTCATATCAAGACCAAGCTGTTCAACCTTTTTCTCACAAAAATCAAAGGCTTCCGCCTCTTTTTTGTGGTTTGCCGCAACTATTTTTATATCCTCGGCATTGGCACCTCTGATTATTTTTTTAAGAGGATGGCGAATTTCCTCCTCTGCAACAGTATGATTGGGTGTTGCAATTTCACCACACTCAATACCTCGAACTGTTTCAACAATAACGTTTTCACCCTTAGAAAAGTTTTTTGAATCGGGGTCAAAATAATAAATTTTACCGTTCTCTTTGAAACGGATACCTACAACTTCTGCCATAATATATCTCCAAATTATAAAAATCTTTAGTTAGAGTCTTACACAAAGAATTGCCGAAAGCAAGGTGTAATTGGGGTTATTATCCAATGAACGACGTATTGCACAAACCGTGTCGTACATTTCAAGTAATTTACCCAACGAAAGCTTTTCAGAAACCTCTTTGCTCTGTGCTTCAAAATCCTCGAGTAATGCTTTGCCGCCGGACCTTAAGGCTATAGCGTCACGCAAAAAAGAAATAAAAAGCTCAAGAACCTCTGCAGTAAGCTTTTTGTTACCGTCAAGGGGTGCCGTCGCCTTGATTTTATCGTACTCGTATGGCGATAAAACCGCAGTTGCCAACTCACTTACAACATCTAACGCCTTCTGTGAGTACTCAACCCCCGAGGCATTGCCGAGATTAAGTCGCACAACGCGTGACAAAACCGTGCCTATAACTGCATTTGCATTCTGTGACGTAAGCACAAAGGCGGTATACGTTGGCGGCTCCTCAAGAATTTTAAGCAAAAGGTTCTGACATTCCTCGCTCATCAGGTGAACCTCTGAAAGAATATACACCTTTTTGAGGGCGTCGTTCGGTGTAAGGTGTGCTTCAGAAACAACCTTTTTCACGTCCGCTTTCACAAAGCTCTTTTTATCCTCGGGCTTAGTAACGGTAATAATGTCGGGGTGAATGCTTTCGTCCGCCTTGCGACAGTTTTCACACGTATCACAAGGAGTTCTGTCCTGTTCACCACAAACAATCATTTTTGCCGTAAGCCGTGCAAGACTGTATCTTTCATCCTCACTTCCGCCGTAAATAAGCACTGCGTGAGGACTTCTGCCATCGGCAAAAAAACTATTCAGTTTGTTGGTAATTTCCTTTGAAAAATTATTATTCATCATTTTTGCCGATTCCTGCTGTGAATTTATTTTTTAAAATAGTTGTAATTTCTTTCAATTACCTTTTTGCCTCGCCAAGCGAAGGCACGTTTTTCAATATTATCACCCGAATCATAAAAGGCTTTCGCCGTTTCGTAAAACTCTTTGACGGGTGTTGGTTTTATTTTTTTGTTCATAGGACACACGTCCTGACAGACGTCACAGCCCCATATACATCCGCTTTGCTTTATTTTGTTAATATTTTCTGCCGTCAATTCCCCTTTACGTTGGGTAACGTCCGACAAGCAAAGTTCAATATCTATACCCTTCGCAGTAAGTGCACCCGAGGGGCATTTTTTTATACACAGTCCGCAATTAAGACATTCGCCGCTACTTTCTTCAGAATACTCAAAAGCCCTATCCGTAACAATTTCACCGATAAAGCAAAAACTTCCGTAATCGGGATTAATAAGGAGTGAATTTTTGCCCTTTACACCAAGACCCGATAAAACTGCCGCCTTCACTTCATTAACGGGTGAATTATCGCAAAAATACTCGAATTTGTTTTCAGGATATTCTGCTTTAAGCTTTTCGGTAATTTTATTCAGATACTCCCCTGCTATAAGGTGATAATCCTCGGGAACAGCATATTTTGAAACATTTGAATTTTTGTAATACTCCTCGCCCAACCAATAGGGAAAGAGGTAAACAATAACACTTTTTGCACCCTCGGGAATACGTTCCTTTGCTCTGCAGGGAAACAACTCCCCTATTCTTTCAAATTCACATACTCCGCAGGGCAGAATATCATCAAACGGTAGCTTCATATTCATCATAAAAATCTGCTGAAAACGTCAGCAAGACTTAATTTATCAACCACGTCTGCCAACGCCACCATAAAGGGTATTGTAAGAATGGAAATACCCGAATTAAATGCCACCACCTGTGATGCAACCCCCGTATCCTTGCCGTATTTTGCAGAGAACATTACGGTGTTGTTGGCACTGGGAACAGATGCGGAAATCATACAGGCAGACAGCAACGTACCCGTTATACCCACAAGCTTATATATACCCAACATTACGGCGGGTAAAACCAACAGTTTTAAAAATGCCACAAGGTAATTTTCCTTGAAGGTAAACATCTTTTTTAAGTCCGTGTTTGCAATATACGTGCCGAAAAAGAGCATGGCAAGGGGAGTGTTAAGGTTCGACACGTGGCCTACCGCAGTATCAAATGCCTGAGGTAAATCGATGCCGAAAATGAACAAGGGCATACCTATAAGCACCGATATAACACCCGGATTCAAAATAAGCTTTTTGAAATCAAAGGACGTTTTACCCTTGCTTTTTGTCATTACCCATATACCATGGGTGAATGAAAAAATATTAAATGCAACCACACCTGCAGAGCAGTAAAACACACCCTCGTTACCCAACATTGCCTGACACAGAGGCAAAGCCATATAACCCATATTGCCGTAGTTTACGGCGTATTTGAATATGGCCTTTTTGTCATTGCATTTGTTGAAAAAGGGAATAGAAACAAGCATACCCACCGTGAGGGTTCCCGCCATACACAAAAATGCAATGCCCAAGGATTTCACCGTGCTCACGTCAAAGGTCATATTCATAAAGGACTGAATTATGACACAGGGCGTGATTATATAAAACAACAAGTCGTTTGAAAGCTTTGCGGTGGTCTGTCCGAAAACCTTTAGCTTATCCGCCGCAAAGCCCACCGCAACAATCAGGTACAGAATAAGTACCTGCTGTGCAGCAGTTGCCATTGTACTAAGAAACATTATTTACCTCGTTAATCCTTTTTGTTCTTAAGGTCTGCAAGAGAAACAATTTTCAAGGGCTCCTCATCGTCCTCTTTTTTCTTCTTTTTGCCGAAGGATTTGGGTGCCTTTGCAGGCTTCTCTTTTTTAACCTTTTCTTTTTTAACTTTTTCTTTTTTAACTTTTTCTTTTTTTACCTTTTCGGGTTTCACATCCTCAGAAACCTCAGTTTCATTACTTTCGGAATCATCAACAGGTAGTATTTCTGTTTTTTCTTCGTCTGCAATATTATCCACAGAAAGCTCATCTTCAACATCATCAATAAGCATCTGTGAAAATTCCAGAAAACCGCTATTTGATTTAGCGGTAATTTTTTTCTCGTCTTCGAAGACAAGTGGTTCGGTTTCGTCCGGAATTACAACTTCCTCAACTATTTCGCCAAGAGGTTCTGCAATCCCAATTTCCTCAACTATTTCGTTGGGCACTTCTGTGGCTTCACGTTCATTAGCGGCTTCCTCAAAGCTCTCAAGAAACTCAATTTCTTCAACAGCTTCGCTGATAACCTCTTCGGCAACCTCCGGAGATCTGTCCTTTTCTTCTGTCTGACTAAAAATAGCAGTAAGTTCGAAGTCAAAATCATCCTCGTCAGGCTCGTTTATTTCTTCGTCGATTTTCTCAGTAATTTCTTCGCAGGATTCTTCTGAATTTTCTTCTGCAGTGTCTTCTCCGTACGCTTCAATAGAAATTTCTTCGATTTCTTCAAGGGTGTCTGTGTCAGCTTCCTGCGAATCTTCTTCAGAAGTGACAGTATCAACAGTCGGCGAACCCACTTCATCGCAATCTTCATCAGTTTTTTTATCAACTTTTTCTTCATAATCTTCAACTGCCTCTGTTACAACGGTATTTTCAGTTTCCGTTTTGTTTACAAGGTCTTCAAGCTGGTAAAAAGAGATATCCGCAACCGGGATGCTTGTGTCATACAAGTTTTTCTCTTCTACCGTTTCTTCGACTTCAGTAAATCCCTCAGTTTCTGTTGTTTCTTCAACCGCCTCAACTACCTCGTCTGCGGATAAGTTATCGGTTTCTAATGTTGATATTTCGTCTGTCGATAAATCAACCTCTGAAGCTTTTTCAACATTCTCCACAACGTCATTTTCAGGCTCTTCGTCAAAAAAGTTATCCAAATCGCCCATATTTTTAAACTCGGGAGCTATACTAAATCTCTTTTTTTTTTCTAAATTTCCGGTCTGCTCAGTTTCCCGAACCTCAGAAGCATCTGTAGAGGCTGCACTGCCTTTAACCACAACCTCGTCATCATCAGGAAGGACTATATTGGAAACAGACTGTATTTTTTTAAGAGAATTCTTAAAGCCCACACCAAGGGTTGAAAGAATGTAAACGACAATGAAAATGAAGAGGAAAAGGTGAGTAAAACTGAAATCACTATCCTCTACTGTTTTCCTGCCTACGGCTAAAATTATGCCTCGGGGAACAGAAATGAGCCCCGCAAAAATTGCGGCGGGGAAACCGCAACCATAGGTGCACCACATACTGTTTACACTAAACACGCCCGATACAATTCTTGCAAAGGTAAGGAAGAAAAGCATGGTGAAAACAAGCATTCCGATTTCAAACAAAAGCTCTGAAACAGTAATAAAGCTTATTGCTTTCATCAATTTGGAAATGAGCATAAACATTGCCCAACAGCCGGGAGCAATGGAAAGCAGACTCAAATTTTTATAAGTTGCCTTACCCTCAAGGTGACTCATACCGAAAACTATAAAATAAAATACGGATAAAACGGCAAATATAAGCTCAAGCACCACGAATACTCCGCCGTTATCTTTGATATAGTTAATCAGCAGATCGCCAAAAACCATATCGTTCATAGTGTTACTCATATCGGGAAGTATATCTCTGCCGACAGTTATAACGTCCCACGCAAAACCAATAGCCGCAACAAATGAAGCGAGTCCTAAAGGGATATTCCTTCCCTCAGGAAGCTTGGGTGCAGGTACGTTTTTGCTTAAGAAACTAAGAATTAAAAACAAAACACAACCAACGGCAAGAATACCGTAAAGAACGGGTACTGCAAAATTGGCATTTTCAAAGAATCCGTTTTCGGGATTAACCATAACCAAAAGCTGATATGTTCTTAAAGCAAGACCGCTGACTGTCATAAGCACAAACAACGCAACCAAGTGCGACATTCTTATTGCACTTAAAGACCCTTTGATTTTTTTCATTTAGTACAATCCTTTCGAACCGAAAAATTATCTTTCCTCAATAGGCACGTATTCTGAAGACTTTTTGAAATCAGAAATTCGCTCATCAATAGGTGCATACTCCTTGGGAGTAGCCATATTCTTATATGCAGGACGGATAACTCTGTTGCCTGAAATAAGCTCCTCTATACGGTGTGCAGACCAGCCCGCAACACGTGCAACTGCAAAAAGAGGTGTGTATAAATCCTCGGGAATACCGAGCATCTGATAAATAAGACCCGAGTAAAGGTCTACGTTTGCACAAATCTTTTTGTTGTTGTGCTTCTCACTTGCAAAAATTTCGGGAGTAAGTCTCTCGATATGGTCAAGAGCCTTGAACTCGTCACCAAAGCCCTTTTCTTCAGCAAGTTTAAATGCCTCTCTTTTAAGGATAACCTGTCTCGGGTCACTGAGAGTATAAACAGCGTGACCCATACCGTAAACAAGACCGCTCTTATCCCCTGCTTCACGATTAATGATCTTCTTAAGGAAATCCGCAACCTGACCTTCGTCAGTAATATCCTTAACGTCTGCCTTAAGATAATTCATCATCTCGGCAACCTTAAGGTTTGCACCGCCGTGACGGGGGCCCTTAAGTGAACCGATACCTGTAGAAATTGCCGCATAGGTATCCGTACCGCTTGAAGTAAGCACTCTTGTAGCAAAAGCGGAGTTGTTACCGCCGCCGTGCTCTGCATGAATCATAAGACAAAGGTCAAGAAGCTTGGCTTCTTCATCTGTAAAGCTACGATTGGAGCGGGTGTTGTAAAGTATTGTTTCAGCAGTTGAAAGACCGGGCTTAATGGGGTGAAGATACATACTTTTTTTGAGATAATATCTTCTTTTAACCTGATAAGCGTAGGTCATAATTGTGGGAAGCTGAGCAATAATCTGAACACTCTGACGTAAAACGTTCTCGATGGATATATCATCGGGATTCTGGTCGTAAGAGTAAAGAGAAAGCACGGAACGCTCAAGCTTGTTCATAATATTGGGCGAGGGTGCCTTCATAATCATATCCTCAATGAAATCATCGGGAAGTTCCCTTGATTCAGAGAGCAAGGTGTTAAAATCAGCAAGCTGTGATTTGGTGGGAAGGTGACCGAACAAAAGCAACCACACAACCTCTTCGTATCCGAAGCGATTCTCCTTTATACAGCCGTCAACCAAATCGTTAATGTCAATTCCTCTGTATCTGAGGTGACCCTCAACAGGCTTACGCTCACCGTCATCAATGTAGTAGCCCTCAACGGCACAGACCTTGGTAAGTCCCGCCATAACGCCGCTTCCGTCGCGGTTTCTTAAGCCTCTTTTAACGTCAAATCTGTCAAAATATTCGGGTGCTACCGAGCTATAGCTTTTAAGCTCATCGCAAAGCACCCCGAATTTATCAGCTGAAACGTTTTCGATATATGTAGGCATAATTTCATCTCCTTGTAGTGCCTGATAGATAATAATCATACTTCTAAACAATAATTCATATTATTTTATACCATATTAGTGCACTTGTCAATAAACTCACAATAAAAAAACGGATAGGTGAAAAATGATGAAAAAATTCTTGGTTATTGTAATTCTTGCGGTATTATCCATGGCTTTTGTGCCTTTTTTGGCAATTAATAACGTATTGTCACCCACCACAGAAGAAGCCCAAACAACCCAAAAACCTTTAGAAACACAGAACCAAGCCCAACAAACAATTTCTGTTTTCAGAAGCCTTACAAACACCACCGAGGAGTTGGATATGTTTGAATACGTATGCGGTAGCGTTGCCGCAGAAATGCCCCTTGCATACCACGAGGAGGCTTTAAAAGCACAAGCAATAGCCTGTTACACAAACGCTTTACGCTCAAAAACCGAAAAAGGAAAATCCGATAGTCATATAACCGATGACAGCACCATAGACCAAGGGTATATCGACTCCTCACAACGTAAGGAGAAGTGGGGCTCCGACTTTGAAAAATATGAAAGCAAACTGCACGAGATAGTTAAATCTGTAGAAAACGAAGCACTTTTTTATAATGATGAGTTATGTGTTGCCGCCTTTCACGCCATATCGGGAGGCAATACCGAGGACGCCGAAAATATATGGGGCTCATCAGTACCGTATTTAAAATCAGTGCCTAGCAACGGAGATAAATTATCCCCCCAATACACATCCTCAGTAGTCTTTTCCAAAGAGGACTTTATTGATATTGCAAAGAAAGAAAAGTTAATTGATAAAACACCCAAAAGCCTTGAAAATATTATAGAAATCAAGGAAACGTCTTCCTCGGGCACAGTATTAAGTGTAACTGTAAACGGTAAGAAATTCACAGGGGAACAAATCCGAAAGGCATTCTCACTAAGAAGCCCTGTTTTTACTATAAAAACAACCGCAGACACTGTAACGTTCAGCGTCTGCGGTTATGGGCACGGAGTTGGTATGAGCCAATACGGTGCGGATTATCTTGCCAAGCAGGGTAACTCATACAAAGAAATTCTGACTCACTATTACACAGGTGCAGAAATTAAGTCATACAACGTTTTTTAACACGTATCTCACAACACACAATACGGCTATGTGTACGGGATAAAAACCGTAGGTAGCATATTGCAGAGTCTTACCGCCCCTGCCTTTTTTGCCATTATAAAGCCATATAGGAATAAACGAAAAAAGTGCAAATGCCTGAACAGGGATATGAAAAATAACGTCACTTATTTTAAAGTAAATCGGACGTCCCGGATAAAAGAAAACAAACAGCAAGAACATTGTGGCAAACTGCAGAATAAATGCAAAGGGGAAGTTCCTGAAAAGATAAAAGGCAACCACAAGTATAACTCCTGCCGCACCATAATCAAGCTTTAAGACCTCCGCAAGAAATACAATAGCAACAACACCTATACCAGCCCCTGCAGTTTTTGCAAGGGTTGGTTCTTTTTTTGCAAAATCGAGCAATCTTAAGGCAAGAATTCCAAGAACAAACGTAAACAGGACGTTCTGATATTGAGGAAAAAATATCTCAGAAGAACAAAAAACGTTGAATGGTATCTCGGATATTACGGCAAAAATCAGAAGTCTTGACAAATACTTTCCAAAACTCCGGGTATGTACGAATCCTTCGGATATCTGAAAAGCAAATACAGGAAACGCCATTCTACCCACGTAATTCATCCACATATTGCCCTCAACCAACGCCATTCTTGTGTGATCAAGAATCATAAAGGCTATTGCCAGAAGCTTCAAAAAATTCCCGCTAAGGCCACCGAAAGGCTTTTTCACAAACGGGGAATTATGAATTTTTGCAAGGTTGTTTTTCACCGCAATCACCTCCTGTTTTTCCTCGAAGGAATTATAGCACTCTTTTTCACCGTATACAAGCAGATTTTTGTCTTATTTTGCCGTTTTTCACTACTGATTTTATTGACATTATAATGTATTAATGTTATAGTTATCGTATTGTGTTATGTTATAAACTTGGGTTTTTGTGATTTCTTCCAAGCCCATTAATCCGGAGGATATATGAAAAATTTCGGCTATCAACGTGTTTATAACCGCTTCTTCAAGCGGATAATAGACTTTTTTGCGGCACTGTTTTTGTTAATCGCCGCATTGCCTGTATTGGCTGTGATTTCCGTAGTCATCATCATTGACTCAGGCTTCCCCGTTTTCTATAAGCCCTTACGTGCAGGTTACAAAAACAAATCCTTCCGCATTTATAAGTTCCGCACAATGGTCAAGGATGCGGACAAGGGCGACGGCACAACGGCTCTCAATGACCCCCGCATTACCCGTGCAGGTAAAATTTTAAGAAAATTAAAGCTCGATGAAATCCCTCAGCTCATAAACGTGCTTAACTCAACAATGAGCTTTATCGGTCCCAGACCCGAGCTTTTAAGATACACCGACCAATACAAGAACGAAGAAAAACTCATTCTTGAGGTTCGTCCCGGTATAACCGATTTCAGTTCAATTGAGTTCATAAACCTCGATGAAATTGTCGGCGAGGAAAACCCCGACGAAATGTACGAAAAATACGTACTCAAACAGAAAAACGAGCTTCGTGTAAAATACGCCAAAGAGGTTTCGCTTAAAACAGACGTTTCACTTTTTGTTAAAACCTGTCTGCAGGTAGTAAAAAAGGCAATCCGCATTTTAGGAAAGAAATAGGAGCAATGTAATGGAATACATAAACTTAAAAAACACCGACCTTAAGGTTTCACGCTTTTGTATGGGCGGTTGCCCTATGGGTGGCTATAACTGGGGCAAGGTTGAACAGGACGAGCTTGTAGGCGCCATAAGAAAAGCCCTTGACACGGGCGTTAACTTCTTCGACACTGCAGACACCTACGGTCTCGGTCAGTCCGAAAAGACCCTTGCAAAGGGCTTGGGTACAAACCGAAAAGACGTAATCATCGAAACAAAATTCGGCGTGCGTGTAGAGGGTGGCAGAACCTTTTACGATAACTCCCCCGACTACATCGAAGCGGCTCTTGATAACAGCCTGCGCCGTCTTGACACCGATTACATAGACATTTATCTCATACATTACCGCGACGGCGTAACACCTATGGAGGACGTCGTAGGCAAACTCACCGAGCTTCGTGATAAAGGCAAAATACGTTACTTCGGTTTATCCAACGTTACTGCACAGGACATTGACGACATAAAGCCCTTCAAAGGCTTGTTCGTAAACTGCCAGAATGAATTTTCTCTTGCCTGTCGCAAAAACGAGGATGATTTAAGAAAATTACAAGCCGAGTTAGACCTCACACCTATGACTTGGGGTAGTCTCGGACAGGGTATTCTTACGGGTAAATACGACCTCAAGTCAAAATTCGGTGCAGACGACCGCAGACGACTTGATATTTACGTAAACTTCCACGGAGATAAACTCAAAAAGAATATGGAAATCGTGGACGTTTTAAGAGAAATTGCCGTAAATCGCGGCAAAACACTTTCTGCCTGTGCAATCCGATTCATACTTGATTGCCTTCCCGGAAGCGTTGCACTTGCAGGAATCAAACGAGCTGACCAATTGATTTCAAACCTTGATGCTATGGGCTGGAGCTTCACCCCCGAGGAATTCAATGCTCTCGACCAAGTATCAAAGCTCTAATTTAAATTTTGGATTTGTGGAGTGGAAACAAATGACAAGTGAGCAATTAGCTTGGAAAATCAGACGTCACGGTGTGGAAATGACACACCTTTCAGGCGGTAGCCATATTGGCGCCATAATGTCCGTTGCTGACGTTATCGGCGTTTTATATGCCGAAATACTCAACTTTGACGTTGAAAATCCCAAAGCGGAAAACCGCGACCGTTTTATTTTATCAAAGGGTCACGCAGGTGCTGCTATATATGCAGCCCTTGCAGAAAGCGGTTTCTTTGATACAGACGAATTGAAAACACATTATCAGAATGGTAGCAGATTATCCGGGCACGTTTCACATCACGTACCCGGTGTGGACTTTTCTACCGGTTCTTTAGGTCATGGTCTTTCCGCCGCCGCAGGTATGGCTTTAGCCGCCAAGCAAGACGGCAAAGCCCATAAAAACTACGTTATCCTTGGTGACGGCGAATGCAACGAGGGCTCCGTATGGGAGGCCGCTTTGTTTGCGGTTCACTTCGGGCTTGATAATCTCGTTTGTATTGTTGACCATAATAAAATGCAAAGCCTTGATTTCTGCGACAAAACTCTCTCCACCACTCCCCTCGCAGGAATATGGCAGAGCTTCGGCTGGAACGTAATTGAAATTGACGGCAACGACCACAACCAATGCCGTAAAGCCTTCCAAAATATACAAGCTAACGGTAAGCCCACCGTTATTATTGCAAACACCATTAAGGGCAAGGGTATTTCCTATATGGAAAATGACATTTTGTGGCATTATCGTTTTCCCCACGAGGGTTGGGAATATGATATAGCGGTTACAGAGCTTCATAAGTCAAAGCCCGAGGGTGTTGAGGACCCCTACACTCCCCATGGCATAAAGAATCCTGCCTCACCCCCCGATGACGCCGACGTTTATGCAGATCACACTATGTCCGCTACATACAAACCCACCTGGTTCGGAAAGGAACAGCAGTTATGAGAGATACATTTGTCAGAACCCTCACAGAGCTTGCCGATAAAAACCCCGCAGTAGAGGTTGTTACGGGCGATTTGGGCTTCGGTGTACTTAAACCCTTCTGGGAAGCACATCCTGACCAGCTTATTAACGCCGGCATCGCAGAACAGAATCTTACGTCCGTTGCCGCAGGTATGGCGCTTGAGGGCAAAACGGTTTTCACATATTCAATTGGCAATTTTCCCACACTCAGATGCCTTGAACAAATACGTAACGACTGCGCTTATCACGACGCTAACGTAAAAATCATCTGTGTGGGCGGTGGCTTTGTTTACGGTTCACTTGGTATGAGCCATCACGCTACCGAGGATATTGCAGTTATGCGTTCACTCCCCAACGTTACCGTGCTTTGTCCCGGTGACCTTGTGGAAGCAGAGGCTGTAACCCGAGCAATTGTTGACTATCCCGGTACCTGCTACGTAAGACTCGGCCGAGGCGGAGAGAAGCGTATTCACGAAAGCCTTCCGAATTATGAAATCGGCAAGGCAATACCCGTTTCAAAGGGTGAGAAAATCGCAATTTTCTCCACGGGTGCAATTTTTGAGGAAATCGAAGAAGCAACAGAAATCCTTAAAAACTCGGGAATTAACCCCACTATTTATACATTCCCCACAGTAAAGCCCTTGGACACACAGGTAATTAAAGAAATTGCCGCAACCCACGAAATTATCGTCACCTGTGAAGAACATAATCTCGCAGGCGGTTTCGGCAGCGCTGTTGCAGAAGTGTTAGCAGAATTGCCCTGTCACGCTCGACTTCTGCGAATCGGTATGAACGACAAATACTGCACCCTTGTGGGTGACCAGAAATACTTACGCCACCAATACGGTATGAGTGGCAAAAAAATTGCTGAAAGAATTTTAACTGAGGTGAAGTAATGAAGCGTGTTCTTCTTACGTGTACCGACCTGATGACAATTCAGTTTATGGTACCCCATATACGCTATCTTGCAGAAAACGGCTTTTCTGTAGAGCTTGCCTGCTCAGTTGTAGGTGACAGATTGCAGGACGTTAAGGACGCCGTTGGCGACGTGGCAAAAATACACACTTTACGTCTTCAGCGTAGCCCCTTCTCCCCCAATAATCTCAAGGGCTACAAGGATTTAAAAAATCTTTTGAAGGAAAATACCTACGACATAATATGGACTAACGAGCCCGTAATGGGCGTTATGACCCGTTTTGCAGCCCGAAAGGCACGTAAAAACGGCACGAAGGTCCTTTATATGGCTCACGGCTTCCATTTTTTCAAGGGCGCACCCCTTTTAAACTGGTTAATGTGGGCACCTACGGAAATAATTATGTCAAGGTTCAATGACGTTTTAGTCACAATCAACTGGGAAGACTATAACTGGGCTAAAAAGCACACTTACGCCCCCGTTATAAAACATATTGACGGCATCGGTGTTGACTTTTCCAATCGCGAGGGTGTAATTTCACGAGAAGCAAAAAGAGCACAGCTAAACATAGCCGACAACGACATTCTCGTTTTATCCGTAGGTGAACTTCAAAAGCGAAAAAATCATCAGGCGATTATTCGTGCTATTGCAAAGCTTAATAACCCCAACATAAAATATGCCATTTGCGGTCAGGGTGAGCTCGAGAAATATCTCAGAAATCTCGTAACCTCCCTGAAGCTGGACAGTCAGGTTTTCTTTTTAGGATATCGTCAGGATATACCCGAGATAATGAGTGCTTGCGACATCTTCGCTCACCCATCTATTCGTGAGGGTCTTGGTCTTGCCTCTCTCGAAGCTATGGCATCGGGCTTACCCCTTGTAACGTCCAACGTTCAAGGTGTTCCCGACTACGTAGAGAATGGTGTAACGGGTTATATGTGCTCACCTATGGACGTTGAAGCGTATGCGAAGAATTTAAATAAGCTCACTACCGATAAAGCCCTCAGGGATACAATAGGCGCTACAAATATAACCTACGTGCAAAAATACCGCGTCGAAGTAATAGAGCCCGTTATCAAAGGAATTCTTGAAGAAGCAATCACACAAAAAGAAACAGTAGAGGTTTAACTAAATGCAGCTCTCAGTTATTATTCCTGTTTACAAGGCAGAAAAGACTATACGCCGTTGCCTTGACAGCTTACTCAATCAACCTCACGAGGACACGGAAATCATTCTTATAAATGACGGGTCCCCTGATTTATCGGGTCTTATTTGTCGGGAGTATGCTCAAAAGCACACTGAAATACGCTATATAGAAAAAGAAAACGGCGGTGTTTCAACGGCACGTAACATGGGTCTGGATATTGCCACAGGTGACTACGTGGTTTTTGTTGACAGCGACGATTGGGTGTACGATACATACTTTTCTGTTATAAAAAACTCTTTAGCCGAAAATGATTGGGATTTATTGCAGTTCTCTCAGAATTATACTGACGGCAATACCGAAAAGCCCCGCATTCAGGAGGCCTTTAAATCCGACGACCACAAGGTGATTTTCAATAAAATCATTGAGTATATGTGCCATAAGCACATAAACAAGCCCATCGATAAAGTCTATAAGCGTAGCATTATTGAAGAAAAACACCTGCGATTTCATCCCGATTTGTGTGTTGGTGAGGACAGAACCTTCAACATCGTATTTTCGCTTAACATCAAAAAATGGTGTGTTGTTTCAGACTTGATTTATTGGGTTAGCCTAGAAAACGGCGAATCACTTTCAAGACAAAAGCGTGATAATCTCGACGAGCAGATTGATATTGCAGAAAAGTATCTTTTTGAGGTTATAGAAAAATCATCCGCCACAAGCGATGAACAGGAGATGCTCATAAAAGCAATTCAGTTTGACAATATGAGATCCGTTTACACCAAAGCAAAATATCTGCGACGTAATGGTGTGGGTCTTTTTGCAAGATTAAAGGAGCTTAACACCTACTGCAATCAGGTAAACAAACAAAATTTCTCATACCCTCCCGGTAAATTCTGTACTCTTATCAGCTTACCGGTCAAATTAAAGCTTACCCCCGTGCTTGATGCAATGGCTTGGGTATTAACAAGATAGGAATTTTTATGAAATACATTCTTCAGATTGCCGCCCACCTTACCATAGGCGGTGCCGAAAAGGTTTGCAGAGATATCGGTCTTTACGGTAACCCCGAAGAGTACGAAACTCACTATATTATTTTTGACGATGATATCGGTGATTTCGGCAGAGAGGTTGAAGCTAAGGGATGCAAAATTTTCAAATTTCGAGAGCCCTCTGACAATTACGGCGAATATTTCAGGGAATTAAAAAAGCTTATGGCAAAATACCCCTATACCGCCGTACACGCTCACACTATGTTCAGCGTCGGTTGGGTTATGCTTGCGGCTAAGCAAATGAAAATCCCCGTAAGGGTTTCTCATGCTCATTCCGCACTTATTGACGGTAATTCTCTTGTAAAATCCGTTTATGAAAAATTTATGAGAATGCTTATACTCACCTGCTCCACGGACCTTGTTGCCTGTGGTGAAAAGGCGGGCATAAGACTTTATGGCAAAAAGGCATACAAAAAACGAGGTAATCTTATTCTCAACGGAATTGATACAAAGGCCTTTGCTTTTTCACAGATTAAACGTGATGAAATCCGCACCGAATTTAACATTAACGATAAATTCGTTTTAGGACATACGGGCAGATTGGCAGAGGTTAAAAATCAAGCCTTCATTCTCAGGCTTATGCCGGAAATCCTAAAGAAAAAAAACAACGCCGTGCTTATGCTTATAGGTGACGGTGAAGACCGTAAAACGTTAGAAGATACAGCAAAAGAGCTTGGTGTTTCCGACAAAGTGATTTTTGTGGGCAACGTTACTAACGTACAGGATTATCTTAGCGCCATGGACGTCTTTGTGTTCCCCTCACTTTACGAAGGCTTGCCCTTATCAATCCTTGAGGTGCAGGCTAACGGGTTGCCCTGTATCATTTCAGACACAGTCCCCCCCGACGTATTCCTGACAGAGCTTATTCACCCCCTGTCACTTAAGGAACCTGAAGATAACTGGATTAATGAAATTTTATCCGTTGAACGAAACTTCAACAAGGATTATTCCGATGAATTAAAGGCATCGGGATTTGATTTAGAAACCGCCATGAAAAAGGTGTACGCTATTTATGAAAATTAAAATTTTATTTTACATAGACACCTTAACAGGCGGTGGTGCTGAAAAGGTGCTCAGAAACCTCGTGAACTCAATGGATTACGACAAATTTGACATTACCGTACAAACAACGTACAAGGAGGAGGTATCAGAGCTCCTCAACAATGAAATCCGCTATAAATATTGCTACAAAAAAAAGAATGCCGTTTCAGACGTTATCTTCAGAGCAGAGGCAGCAGCAGGACTTGTTTACCCCTTGCACATAAAGGACGATTATGATATCGAGGTTGCATATCTTGAAGCCGCCTCCACTAAAATTATGGCTGGCTCAACCAACAAAAAAGCCAAAAAACTTGCGTGGGTCCATTGTAACTTAGAAAAAAACACGGACGATATCAGAAAATATGTTGCAAAAACAAGGGCATGGTATCAAAAATTCGATAGAGTAATATGTGTCTCGAAAAATGTTCTTGTTAGCTTTCAAGAGCTTTTCGGCAAAACACCCACATCTGATATTATTTACAACACGGTTGATGACAATGAAATAACACAAAAAGCCGCTTATGATTTACCGTACGATATAAAAAAAGAAAGGCTTACGCTTCTGGCAGTGGGCAGATTATCACCACCCAAAAACTATCCAAGACTTTTAAAGGCAACCAAGAGGCTTTTAGATGAGGGCTTCGATTTTGATTTATGGATTTTAGGTGAAGGTAGCTTGCGTGGGGAAATTGAAAATCAAATTGAAGATTACAACATAAAAAATCGAGTTAAGTTACTTGGTTTTCATGAGAATCCTTACCCATTCATTAAAACTGCAGACATATCGGTTTGTTCTTCCGACTACGAAGGCTTGAGCACTTTTGTTACAGAAAGCCTGATTTTGGGTAAACCCATCGTTACAACCGACTGTGGCGGAATGGACGAGCTTTTGGGCGAAAATGAATACGGCATTATTACCGAAAACAATGACGAGGCTTTTATCGACGGATTGAGAAGGATGCTCGGTAATCCTCAATTATTAGACGAATATACAAAAAAAGCAAAAGCACGCGGTCAGCAATTTTCAAAAGAAAGGCTGACCCACGAAACAGAAAACTTATTTTATAACATTCTGAAATAATCAGTAACCACACGGAGTACTATGGGAGAATCTATTTATTACATTCTTGTTGCTGTGACGATTATACTTGGCTTTATTTTCTCACAGAAAAAAGAATCACGAAAAGCATACGTAGTTATTACGGCAATACTTCACGCTTTAGTCAGCGGCTTCAGGTATAAATTCCTGACCGGTGACCTAATCCGTTATAACACGCTTTTTCAGGATTACAGGTACTTCGGTTGGTTCAGCGAGGATGTTTTTCAGGAAGGTCGAAACTTCGGCTTCCAATGGCTAATGAAGGCGATATGCCACATAACCGACGGTGATTTTCAGTTTTTTCTGCTGCTTATCGCAGTAATTATCGAGATTATCGTCGCAATCGTTATATACAAATATTCTCCTTTACCCTGGTTGAGCTATGCTATGTGGAGCTGTCTGGGCTTCTATGTATTCGGCTTCAGTGCAGTAAAACAGTCCCTTTCTATGGCAATTCTTATGCTCGCATATATCTGCATAATTGAGAAAAAACCGAAGCAATTCGTTTTCTGGACTCTATTGGCATCTGCTATACATCTTCCCGCACTTGCCTTTTTACCCGCATATCTTATATCCAAGCTCAGACTGAACCTAAAAACCCTAATAGGATACGCTGTTTCTGCAATTACTATTTTTGCTTTACGTGAACCTCTTGTTACTGCGTTACAAGACGCCTACTACGATGACAAGGAATTTGCAGACGACACCTTCATTGGTATGCGTTTCATTATGATGCTGCTTATGTTAGTTGTCGGAGCAATTATGAAGGGCTTTAGAGGCAAGCATTTTTCATCACTGTTTATGCTTATCGGTGTTGCGGCAATATTCCAGATGTTCTGCGGATACGATAACGTTTTCACACGTCTTGCAGACTATTACTTCCAGTTTGTTATTCTTTATATCCCAATGCTTTTCATAAATTTCGAGGAGGATGCATACCCCTTGCGTATGGGTCCGAAAATAGTCTTTGACGAGTCTATGACCAAAATGCTTATAGTATTTCTGGTCGCCTTTGGTATATGGTTCTATAACAACAGCATCCTTTTGGACGATATTATAGCAGTGGATGACTTTACAAAATACCGATTCTTCTGGGAGGTGGCTCCAACACAATGAAATACAGCGTAATTATACCCGCGTACAATTGCGAAAAAACCATTGAAGCCACCGTAAAAAGCGTTTTAGTATCCGGTCTTTCGGATTTTGAAATAGTTATTGTGAATGACGGCTCCAAGGATAATACAAAAGCCGTTTGTGATAAATTAGCCGAAGCTTATAAGGAAGTAAAGTGCATTCACAAGGAAAACGGCGGTGTTTCATCGGCACGTAACCTTGGAATTGACGAAGCAAGCGGCGAATACCTTTTGTTTATGGATTCCGACGACACATATAAATCGGACGGATTCAAAAAAATCAATAATTTACTCAATGAGGGTACTGCTGACCTTATTGTCTTCGGACTTAGCTTCAACTATTACAAGGGTGATAAAATTTATCGTAGTGACGTTCTTGCGTACCCTACAGAAGGTGTTTTAAAGCCTTCTCAATGGAGTGAGGATTTCGCAACTCTCTTTGAATCCAACTCCCTTTCCTCTGCTTGTAATAAGGTTTTCAAAGCCCGTATTATAAAAGAAAACAAGCTTTATTTTAACAAAAATGTTTTTCTTATGGAGGACTTTTTATTTGTTCTTGAGTATCTAAGACACACCGAACAAATTCATCTTATCGCAGATGCTCTTTATCACTATCGTCAACCTGAGGATGAGATGCACGCATACGTTCGTACGGAACGAATCAGCGATATAAACGCATATCTTACACCATTTTATGAGGCATCAGAAAGACTCGCACTTTCGTTAAATGATAATTTCAATCTTACCTTCCCTCAAGGCGAAGATGTATTATTCAACCTCTACAAAATGCTTATAAGTCAAAAGGCGTATTATGCGGATACCGATACCCTTAAAAGCTTAACTGAAACCATAAAAAACGGAAGATTTGCAAATTTCGACACTGACGATATTCTGATTAACGACTTAAAAAACGAAAATTATAAAGCAATTATCAAACGACATAAAAAAATACAGCTACGACACAAAATTGCCGTTACTGTAAAGAAAACTGCCCTTTATCAAAAATTACGTGGCAACTGAAAAGGATTAATTATGATAGATTTTGTTGTTTTATGGGTGGACGGCAACGACCCCGCCTGGCAAAAGGAAAAGGCACAGTATTCCCCTAAAAAAACTGATGACAGCAACTCTGATAACAGATTCCGTGATTGGGGACTTATGACCTATTGGTTCCGCGCTATTGAGAAATTCACCCCTTGGGTTCGTAAAATTCACTTTGTAACCTGGGGACATTTGCCCGAATTTCTTGATACCACAAACCCCAAGCTCAATATTGTAAAGCATACAGATTTTATGCCCGAGGGCACCTTGCCAACCTTCAGCTCTCACGCTCTTGAGGTGAACCTGCACCGTATTCCGGATTTAGCTGAAAACTTCGTTTATTTCAACGACGATATGTTCATTCTTCGCCCGATGTCTGAAGAAGCCTTTTTCAAGGACGGTCTGCCCTGTACCTACGGCAGAGAGGTTCCCATGCCCTTCATCGGTGAAATCGGTATTTGGCAGCACGCAAGCGCCAACAATATGGGCGTTATAAACAAGCATTTCTACAAACGCACACAATTCTCGCTTTACAAAAACAAATATTTTAACAAGGCATATCGTTGGCAGGATAACTTACGCTCCTATATGCTTTGGAAGCTTTTCCCCAATTTCTTTTACGGTTTTGAGAATCTTCATGCACCGGGTGCATATTGCAAAAAGACTTTTGAGGAAGTATGGGAAAAGGAGCCCGACATTTTAAAATCCACCTCCTTCAACAAATTCCGTCAGGCTTCCGACCTCAATCAATGGGTTATGCTCTGGTGGCAGGTGGCAAGCGGTAATTTCCATCCCTATTGTACAGATAACTTTGTTTGCTCAACAAACGAAAAAACAGTAGGTCTCGTTTGCGATTTCATCGAAAATCAACAGCACGATATGGTTTGCATAAACGACCCCGAAAAAGACGTTAATTTTGACGTGGTTTCAGAGAAAGTGCGCAACGCATTCCAAAAAATACTGCCCGAAAAGAGCAGCTTTGAGAAATAATTATGAAAAAGAATATTATTTTTGTTTCAACCGCCCTTTGGATTGGCGGTATTGAATCGGCACTGGTTAATCTGTTGAACAGTATTGATTACAATAAATTCAACGTAACATTGCTGATTACATATAATTATACTGATATGGCTAACAGACTTCCCAAGGAGTGTAATTTGATTATTGCCGATAGGGATAATCTTATTTCATTTAAAAAGCCATATAAATATTCGCGACTTTTTCATCTTCTTGAAAAACCCCAAAATGCATCGAGCTTTCGACTTTTTATATGGAAAGTATTGTGCCTTCTTTTCAAGGCTCCTGAAGCTCACCTTTATGCAAAATACGTAAAGAAACAGATGAAAAACCAAAAATTCGATACAGCTATTATCTATAGCGACGTAGTATCTGAAACTGCCGTAAAGGGTATCAAGGCTGATAAATTTATAATGTTTTATCACCACGGTGCTATGCGTAAGGTTTATCACGATAAATACGGCTATAAAAGGAGTAGCAAAATCGTTGCCGTATCCCACTCGCAGGCAGAAGCACTACGGGAGTTCCGTCACGAGTATAAAAATAAAATAATTGCCATTAACAACATAATTGACGTTGATGATATAAAAAAACGCAGTGAAGAAAAAATGGATATTGAATTTTCCAAGGACAAATTCAATATCGTTTCCTGCGGACGACTTTCCCCCGAAAAGGGTATGGATTTAGCCATTGACGCCTGCAAAATTCTTGTGGACAAGGGTTATAACAATTTCAAATGGCGTGTTGTAGGCGGCGGCCCCATTGAAAAGCATTTAGCCGACCAAATCCAAAAACTCGGCGTACAGGATTACATTCAGCTTCTCGGTATGCAGTCAAATCCCTACCCCTTTATCAAAAATGCTGATTTGTTAGTTCAACCCAGCCGATTTGAGGGTCACAGCGTCGCAATAATGGAGGCAAAGATTTTAGGTACGCCGATAGTTGCCACTAAATCAGCCGCCAAGGAGCAGATTCAACACAGGACAAACGGTGTTCTTTGTGATACTACTGCTGAATCCATTGCAAACGCAATAGAAAAAGTATTAAACGATAAAGAGTTACTAAAAAAAATAACCCTTGCCGTAACAAAAGAAGATTTCAATAAAAGAAATGATGATATCATAAAAACACTATATAACATTTTTTAACAGGAGAAATTATGGAAAAAGAACTTTGTTATAATAAGTTCAGTAAATAATTTTACAACAAACTATTTTTCAAAAATAGAATCACAGAAAATGTAGTGGCTTACAAACATCATTTTTATGCCACTAATAAGTTATTATTCAAACACGAGGTAAAAATGAAGATTAACCAGCTTAAATCGGGTGTTATTTTATCATATGCTCAGATGATTTTATCCAACTTAATAAGTATTATATTCACGCCTATTGTTATCAGACTCTTAGGCCAAGATGAATTTGGTGTAACATCAGTTGCAGGCGCCGTTGTCGGTTACTTAAGCTTATTGAATTTAGGCTTGGGTGGCTCATATAATTATTTCTATCACAAAAGAAAAAAAGAATCAAATGAAGATGGTGTTGCCAAGCTTAACGGTATGTATATTACAGTTTTCAGTGTAATTGCACTAATCGTTTTCGTCGTTGGTATGATTCTTGTTTTTAATGCCCGACGCATTTTAGGTAATGAGCTTACAGAAAACGAATTGGATATAGCTCAAAAGCTTATGTTTATATCAATTCTTTCTATGGCCGTTACATTACCAACCTCTGTATTTGGTTCATATATATATGTACATGAAAGATTCCTTTTTTCACGTGTTGTCAGCATAATTTTTACTATATTGAGTAACGTAATAAAATTATCTTTACTTTTTATTGGCTTCCGTTCTGTTGCAATCACAATCGGCGCTTTTGTTTTAACAATAATTAACATCATTGTAACCATAACTTATTCAGTAAAAGTATTAAAGTTCAGATTTAAATTTAGCGGATTCCAATTTAATTTACTAAAAAGCATGTTCGCTTTTTCTTTTTTCATCTTTTTAAATCAAATTGTTGACCAGATAAACTGGAGCATAGATAAACACATAATCACTCGATTTTATGGTGCGGCATCTGTTGCAGTTTATTCAATCGGCTCTTCTTTGAATAATTACTATGTTACTATTTCTTCTACAATCTCAAGTGTCTTTTCTCCCCGAATCAACAAAATGGTTTCTACACAAATAGATGACAAAAGCCTGACAGATTTAATGATTAAGGTGGGAAGAATACAGTTCTTTATTTTATCATTAATTTTTACGGGTCTTATATTCTTTGGAGAATTTTTTATAGTAGGTTATTATGCAGGTACCGGATATGAGGAAGCGTATAAGGTAGCTTTGATTTTGTGCGCCCCTGTTACTATTCCGTTAATTCAGAATGTGGGAATAGAAATCCAAAGAGCCAAAAACAAACACAAATTCCGTTCTGTTGTATATGTAATAATGGCATTTTTAAACTTTGGCATAAGCATACCCTTGTGCAAACAGTTTGGTATAATCGGTTGCGCAATAGGTACTGCAGTCGGTATTACCTTAGCAAATGTTATAATCATGAATATTTATTACCACAAAAAAATCGGTTTAAATATGTTCAGATTTTGGAAGAATATTTTATCAATTTTGCCATCAGAGATACTACCCGTTCTATTCGGTGTTTTCATACTCAAGGTTGTTAAAATTGATACATTAACAGAATTTTTAATTTTCGGTGTATTGTATGTACTCGTATTTTCTGTTTCTGTTTGGTTCCTTGGCATGAATAACTCTGAAAGAAATCTGATAAAAGAACCTGCAACCCGAATATTTAAAAAGCTTTTCAGAAAGAATGTAAAAATTTAATGCTTCCTGATAGCAAAGATTTAAGGTGAATAAAATGTCACAGAAAACCTATGTTTTATATGCACACGATGGTAGCGGCAACCACGGCTGCGAGGCTCTAGTTCGCTCTACCTGCAAATTGATAGATGCTGACAAAGACAATGTTGTGCTTATGTCCACAAGACCCGAGGAAGACAAAAAGTACGGCCTTTCAGACGTGTGCACAATACTTGATAAAACCGAAAAAAGACCTCTTAACCGTACTAAACCCGCATTTTTTAAAGCATATTACAATTTAAAAATAAAGAAAAATTATACCCCTATTGAATTTTACGAAAGTAAAGTTGCCGACTTCGTAAAAAAAGGCGATATCGCTCTTTCAATCGGTGGCGACACATATTGCTATGGTAGCTTTATGCCCTTGTTTAAAGCTCACAATATGTATAAATACGGTGGTTTAAAAACTGTATATTGGGGCTGTTCAATTGAACCCGAGCTTTTAGAAAACCCCGACATAGCTCAGGATATACAGAATTTTGACCTTATTACAGCTAGGGAAACCACCTCCTACGAAGCATTAAAAAAGGTTAATCCCAATACTGTTTTAGTTTGCGATTCTGCATTTTTACTACCTAAAAAAGATGTTGATTTTCCCGAAAGCATCACAAATGATATTGTTGGTATCAACGCAAGTCCCTTAATCGAGGATTGTGAGGACGGCAAAGGTATCGTTCGTCAGAATTACGAAAAACTTATTGAATACATATTGAATAATACCAATATGTGCGTTGCACTTATCCCCCACGTTGTGTGGGAAGCTGTTGACGACAGAAAAATCCTAAACTACTTTTATGAAAAATACAAATATACAAAACGTGTATTCTTGATTGATGACTGCCCTTGCGAAGAATTAAAAGGTTATATTTCAAAATGCAGATTTTTTATCGGCGCCCGAACTCACTCAACTATTGCCGCATATTCAAGTAGTGTCCCCACATTGGTAGTTGGCTATTCCGTTAAGGCGCGAGGTATTGCAAAAGACCTTTTCGGCACATGGGAAAACTATGTTTTATCCGCCCAGAACATAAAGGCAACCAATGAGCTTACAGATGCCTTTATATGGCTTCAAAAAAACGAAAATGATATAAAGAATCATTTATCAGATATTTTACCCGAATACAAAAGCCGAATAAATAATGGTATCGAGGCTTTAAAATCATTATAAGTAAAGGAGGGTTTCCTATGCTACCCATAAAAGACTGTACGGGTTGTAGTGCTTGTGCACATGTTTGTCCTAAGGGTTGTATCAGTATGATTGCAAACGAACATGGATTTTTATACCCTCAGATTAATAATGATATTTGTGTTGAATGCGGTGCTTGTAAAAAAAACTGTCCTGTTTTAAATAAAACTGCCACAGAAAAGTCAGAAGAAATTATTTCTTATGCCGCCAAAACCACGGATGAAACCATAAGAAAATGTAGTTCTTCCGGTGGTATTTTCTCAGCAATTGCAAAAAAAGTTATTGAAAACAACGGCATTGTTTATGGTGCCGCTTTTGACGGCAAATTTGTTGTAAAGCACATAAGCGTTTCGTCACTTGATGATTTAGATTTGCTTCGTCGCTCAAAATATGTACAAAGCGATTTAAACAATTCCTTTGTATCGGTTAAAAATAATCTTACAGAGGGCAAAACCGTACTTTTCACCGGTACTCCCTGCCAAGTTGAAGGTTTATTGGCATACCTAAAAAAGCCCTATGATAATTTAATTACCATGGACTTTGTCTGTCACGGTGTTCCATCACCAAATGTGTGGGAATATTACAAAACCTATTTACAAAAACAATATAAATCAGCTATAACCGACGTTAATTTCCGCGACAAAACTTTAGGTTGGAAAAATTCTTCGATACGTATAGAGTTTGAAAATAGTAATGTTTATTGTAATCTTTTCAGAAATGACCCTTATATGAATGCTTTTTTAGCTAATATGGATTTGCGTGAAAGCTGCTACACCTGTAAATTCAAGTCTGTAAACCATAAAAGCGATATTACCGTGGCTGATTACTGGGGTATTGATAAAACAAACCCCGAAATTGACGATGACAAGGGCTTGTCTTTAGTATTAATAAACTCTGATAAAGGAGCTTCTCTACTTAATGTAATTGAAAGTAGTTTAACTCTTACAAAAACAGATGTTGAAAAAACATTCCAATACAACCCCTGTATTATAAAGCCTGCTAAAAAACACAGCTTCAGTCAATATTTCTTAAATAATTACCGTAAAGGCGATTTTGCAAAAGTGGTTGACAGCTGCCTTAACCCCTCTTACATTACAAGGCTTAAAAGAAAATTTTTTCAAAGAAAAACGGAGATGCTTAAATGAACCCCGAACCTCGTATAAGCGTAATTATTCCCGTATATAAATGCGAACAATATCTTGAAGCTTGTGTTGACAGTATTTTAAAGCAGACTTTTATTGATTTTGAAATTATACTTGTTGACGATGGTTCACCTGATAATAGCGGTAAATTATGCGACGAATTAGCAGAAAAATATGATAATATCATTGTCCTTCATCAGGAAAATCAGGGCCAAGCCGCCGCACGTAATAACGGAGTGAAAATTGCCAATGGCGAATGGCTCCACTTTGTGGATTGTGATGATGCCATCCACCCCCAGATGCTTGAAGCACTGTACAATGCAGCCACACAAAACGATGTTAAATTAGCCGCTTGCTCTGCGGTGCAGGGCGAAGCTAAGCCCGAGAACTTCGATGCTTTTGCAGACGTTAGCTTTAACGCACTTGAAATGACCGAGGAAAATATTTTAAGCCTTTGTAAAAATGAAAAATATTATTACTGGGTTGTGTGGGGTAAGCTGATTCACAAATCTATTTATGAAAAGTATCCCCTTACCGAAGGTAGGATTTACGAGGATAATGCCATTGTCTGTAAGTGGCTTTATGAAGCAAAAACAGTTGCCATAACTGATGCTCCCTTGTATTTTTACTACATAAATACCTCGGGCACTACAAAAAAAGCCTTTACCGAAAAGCAGTTTGACGTTCTGTGGGCATTTAAAGAGCAAATCGACTTTTTCAATTCAATTAATTTCAAAAAAATGACGGAACATTTAGCAACCTATTATTTTGAAATTTCCGCCAATATGCAATACCGTGCAAAAACCGAAAATGCAAAAGCGCTTATACCCTTAATAAAAGAAATGGAAAATGATATTAAGGCTCTTTACGCCCCTTATATAAAGCCTGACACACAGCAAAAGCTTTATTATTACGAAAAAACAAATAAGCCTATGTTTTATATAACAAGGCTAAAAAAGAAGTTAGGATTATTAAAATGATAACTATTGTAGTCCCCGTTTATAAGGTTGAAGAATATCTTGAACGTTGCGTTGACAGTATTCTTAAACAATCATATAAGGATTTTGAGCTTTTGCTCGTTGACGACGGCTCACCCGACAACTGCGGTAAAATGTGCGATGAATACACCGAAAAGGATAACCGTATTTTTGTTATTCATCAAAAAAACGGCGGGCTTTCCTCTGCAAGAAATACCGGTATAAATTGGTTTTACGAGCAAAACAGAAGTGATTACATTACCTTTATAGACAGTGATGACTGGCTTCACCCCGATTGTCTTAAAATTTTAGCTGACGGTATAAAAAAGGATGTTAAAATCAGTATTTGTAACTATACAAGGGTTACTGATGTAATTCCCAATAAAAATTTTGATAATGTTGAATATGAATTAACCACTCCCGAGGATTTTTTGGTTAATCACTCATGGCAATATAACTATGCTTGGGGTAAGCTTTATCACAAAGATTTATTGCAGGACATCCGCTACCCCGTGGGCAAAAATTTTGAGGATACCTTTACAACCTACAAGCTTCTTCACCAATGCGAAAAAGTAGCCTATACCGACATATCCCTTTACTACTACTTCCGTAATGAAACGGGCATTTCACGCTCCCCCTGGAATACATCTGAGCTTGTAATTTTTGATGCAATGGAGGAGCAGCTAAAATTTTACAAAGAAAAAAATCTTCAGAAGGCATACGATAAAGAATTCGAGCTTTTTGTTCACCACCACGCATATCAGATTGTACGCATCAAGGAAAATAAAAAGGATTTAAAGAAAAATAAGCCTATTTTAAAGGATATAAAGAAGACGTTAAAAAGCTATCTTAATGAAAACAAGGATAAATTCAACGTTCATAATATGACCTATTCTTACGAGGCGGCATACCCGCTTATGATGAAAATATATGCACTGGCAAGTAAAACCAAGGCGAAACTGTTGAGGAAATAAATATGAGTATTCCAAAAGTAATTCACTACTGCTGGTTCGGTGGTAATCCACTACCCAAATCCGCAGAAAAATGTATAAAAAGCTGGCAGAAATACTGCCCCGACTACGAAATCAAGCGTTGGGACGAAAGCAATTTTGATGTTAATTGCAACCCCTACTGTAAATTCGCCTTTGAAAACAAAAAATGGGCTTTTTTAACCGATTACATACGTCTTAAGGTGGTTTATGACAACGGCGGCGTATATCTTGATACGGACGTTGAGCTCCTTAAGAATATTGATAAATTAGTTGAAACCGGCGCCTATATGGGACTTCAAAACGAAACTGAGGTTGCAACGGGTCTCGGCTTCGCAGGTGAAAAAGGCAACGCCTTTATAGGTGAAAATATGCGCTATTACGAGGAGCTTGACGATTTTTCCGCCCTTCGCTCCTGCCCCATTATTACAACCGAATTACTTATTCCCTACGGATTAACCGAAAACACCGGCAAGGTTCAGACTGTAGCGGGCATGAATATTTACCCGCCCGAATACCTTTGCCCCAAAAATGAGCGTACAGGTCTTTCAGAAAAAACAAAGAATACCTATTCCATACATCATTTTGACGCCTCCTGGTTCGAGGAATCATGGAAAGAGGGTCAGAAAAAGCGTTGGCGCAGAGAAAAAATAAGGTATATAATTCATCTCCCCAACAAAATCCTTATGAAAATACTTGGCGAAAAAAACTACGCTAAATTAAAAGCACTATTAAAAAGAGGTTAAACTATGGCACTCACCAAAGGCTTTCTTACAATCGCAACGGGTAAAGAGCAATATTACGAAATTGCCAAAAATCTTTTGCTTTCCTATCGCTTCACAACCAAAGAGCCCCTGCCCTTTACCATTTTGTGCGACACAGAAAATGAATATACCAAGTTTTTTGACGAGGTTCGTATTTTCACCGAGCCCACTCGTTCATACCTTGACAAGCTTAATATGTTTGACCTGCTGCCCTATGATATAAATATCTTTATAGATGCGGACTGTCTCTGCTTCGGTGACATTAACCGCCTTTTCGATATTTTCGAAAATGCCGACGACTTCTGCTGCTACGGCAGGGTTTTGCCCCTTGATGATAAAACCGGTTGGTTTGAATATGATAACCTTAATGAAGCTTTACAAAAGCAGATTGACTATGTTGTGGGTCTTCACGGAGGTATTTACTATATCCGTAAAACCCAAAAGGCAAAAAAAGTTCTGGACGATGCCAAAGCTTTCACAAAAAATTATACCGCTTATAAATTCAAGGGTAAATTTGAAACACCCGGTGACGAGCCCGTTGTAGCTCTTAGTATGGCAGTAAATGGTTGTAAGCCCATCCCGCACGATTTTTCTTCATTGATCTGTTGGTGGGAGCACGAAAACTTATTTGACCTTGATATTATAAATAAATCAGCTTACTGCAGACCCCTCAACACAAAAACAGATATTGTTCACTGGGGTACTCGTTTCACAAAATCAATCCCCTATTTAAAAGAAATGGCAGCTTTGATGCTTAATTTACAAGGTGCAAGTGAAAAAGAAATCAAAAAATCCAATAAGTACTATGATAAGTTACTTGCTAAAGAAAAAGCAAATCAGTTTAAAACACGGGTTATCAACAAAATAAACCGAACTCTAAATAAAAGCTAAGATTTTACGAGGATTAATATGACCAAAAACAACCTTCCCCAAAGGCAATACCACCTTGATTATTTAAGGGTATTTGCATCCATAGCTATAATACTGCTTCACGTTACAGCACAGAACTTACCTTATGTTGAGTTAGCGGGTACCGAAAGGAACATCTATAATATATGTAATGGTGCTTCACGATGGGGAGTTCCTGTTTTCGTAATGATGAGCGGTGCACTTTTTCTCCCACGTGAAATTCCCACAAAAACACTTTATAAAAAATACATACTCCGTATGGCGATAGCCTACGTTGTATGGTCGGCCTTTTATGCTGTTGTTGACCCTATAGGACAGTTTGTTTTTACAGAAGGATATCAGTTATCTTTTGTTGAAATTTTAGGTAATTTTATATCAGGCGCTGTTCATCTTTGGTTCTTACCGATGATTATAGGGCTTTATATGTGTATCCCCCTTATAAAACAATTAACCAAAAGTGATAACCTGATAAAATATTTTTTACTACTATCATTTGTTTTCTGTTTTATAAAAACTCAAGCAGAATTAGTTACAACACATTTTCTTAGCGATAATGTTGAATTAATTTTTGATAGCATTAATACGGTTTTCAAAAACTTTAATGTAAATATGATATTGGGCTTTGTTTCATATTTCATACTCGGATTTTACTTAAATAAAACCGAAATCAGCAAAAAGCACAGAACGATTATATATATTCTTGGTGTAATCGGACTTATATTGACAATTTGGCTTAATTTATTGGCATCCGAAAATGCTGGTAAGTCTTTAGAAGTTTTTTATAGTGCAACATCTATAAACGTACTTTTAATGTCAATGGCAATATTCGTGTGGTTCAAATATAACGTCAAGGGTAATGATAAGTTTAATAAAGTAATTATTAAACTATCAAAATATAGCTTTGGTGCTTTCCTTGTGCATATTTTTATTCTTCAGGTATTACACGCTTTTGGTATTCAAACCACAAGTTTCCACCCCGTTTTATCCGTACCGGCAATCACAATTTTCACAGCAATAGCATCCTACCTAATATCATTTGTTTTAAATAAGATACCTGTAATAAAAAAATATATTGTTTAAAATTAATCAATATATCAAGGGGGATTAAAATGAAATTTAAAAACAAACCCTGGTATTCCGACTATATGCGCGTAAGAGACAACAAAAAGTTCTCGTTTTTTTCTTTTGTAAAAGACTTTATATTTTACCACAGGATAAGATATATGGTGTATTTCCGATGCGCGCAAAAAACGAGATGTAAATTATTCAAGTTTTTCTACGAACAAAATTTATATTGGCTTTGCCGAAAATACGGTATTGAAATTAAAACCAACACCCAAATCGGTGAGGGCTTTTGTATGATTCACCCATATAACATTACCGTGTCACCTTTTGCGGTTTTGGGTAAAAACGTTAATATGTACAAGGGCTCAACCATTGGTAATAATACAGGTAATCCGGTTGGAGCACCCGTAATCGGTGACTGTGTACAAATCGGCATTAATGCAACAGTTATAGGCGGTATTACCATAGGCGATGACGTTTTAATCGCACCAAACGCTTTCGTAAACTGTGACGTGCCGGCACACAGCGTAGTTGTGGGCAATCCCTGTAAAATTCACCACAAGGAAAATGCAACTCAGCAATTTATCTGGAACAAGGTATAATTTTATGAAATTAATGAGCTTTAACACGCTTTTTTGCACAAATTATTTCACTAAAAAAATAGACTTCGTAGCAATGGCGGATGTAATTAAAAAATGCGACCCTGATATTGTCGGTCTTAATGAAATGTACGGCAAAAGTCATATGGAAGAATATGACTCACAGACCGAAAAGCTTTCGACTTTATCGGGTCTTACATATTGCAAATTTGCTGAAGCCTGCACCCTTGAGGAAGGCACCTTCGGTAACGGTATTTTGTCAAAAATCCCATTTTCGGACGTTCAGGTTATACCCATTCCCGAGGACGAAATCAAGACCGGCGATCAGCTTTACGAGCCCCGTTGTCTTTTGAAAGTAAAATATGATAACGGGCTTACCGTTCTTATCACACACTTCGGCTTAAATGTTGACGAACATATCCACGCAGTAAACACAGTACTCGAAAATCTTGAAGACGAAAAATGCGTGCTTATGGGTGACTTTAACGTAACACCCGACAACAAGGTTTTAAAGCCCATTCAGGAAAGAATGACTGATACCGCAACATTTTTTGAAAAGCCCTATTTAACCTTCCCCTCAAAGGAGCCCTTCAAAAAAATCGACTATATTTTCGTTAGCAAGGATATCAAGGTTGTATCGGCGGACGTGCCTCAGATTGCAGTTTCCGACCACCTGCCCCATACGGTTGAGATAGAATTTTAAAAACTTAAATTAAACGCAGACAATAAAAAGTTGTCTGCGTTTTTCATTATATGTCCCTCGCGTCTCCGCCAAGACGAACCGACACGAGATGGACTATTTTCGTTCAAGTCTCGCATTATAAAAAAATAAAGCAGACAGCCTAAAGGCTATCTGCTTTATTTGGTCCGAGTGGCGAGACTTGAACTCACGGCCTCTTGACCCCCAGTCAAGCGCGCTACCAACTGCGCCACACCCGGATAACGAATGATATAATATCACATCATTTAACATTTTGCAAGTGTTTTTTTCATTTTTTTATAAAATTTTTATTTTAATCCAATTTATTTAACACGCTATCTTCTAAAGCAATATTTTGTCACTGTTATAAACAGACGTTGTGCCGTTTCGTTCACAACGTCTGTTTGTTTTTTCATTATTCACTTATTTCATAAAACACAACTGCGTGGGGGTCGAGGGTTATATTCAAGGTGATTTTGCCGTCAATTATTTCGGCTTCACTGTTGACGGGCTTAAGCTTTGAACACTCGGCGTATTTGGGGTACAGCTCGTTGAAATAAATTTCACGTGCCTTTTCATCCACAAGGGTTGTGGGGTTATCGATTGACGGGTCATCGGGTGACCAACTAAAGCAATCATCGGTAATATTATAGGTCTTTCTGTCCTCTACCCACTCGTCGAAGTAGTTGCAATCGTCATTGATTACATAAGCTGTAACCTTTACCTTTTTGCCCTCAAACTGAGGTGCGTTAATTTCAAATGTCATTTCAACGTTTTTGTTGTATTCCACGTCGTTTTTGAAATTATATGCCATAATGCGCAGTGTGTTTTCGTCCTCATCAAAAGCCGAAACCGCATCCACGTCCGAGCCGAAAATCACACCCGATTTTGTTTTTTCGGTGCTAAGAAGCTTATTTCCACCCCATTTTGAGGCATTCCTTGCCACGTGGTAGCTTACGGTGGGGTTGCCCTGGAAGAAGCCGTTTGAAAGATAGCTCCATGCTGAGAAATAGGCTATATCGTTATTGAACATCTGTGCAATAAGCCTTGCGTCGTAGGCACCCTGATATGTATATCCGCAGGTTCTTGTAAGAAGCTCACTGCCAACGGTACCACTTGAATTACCCTCAAGAATTCTGCCCTCGTCAACGCCGTAAATAAGGTCCTTAAGACCCACGCTTTCGGCAGTTTCACGTAAATATTCAACACTTTCAGGAAGAGTCTTACCGTCAGTATAATCACCGGGGGTCGAGTCGTAAAAGCTTGTGGCAAGGTAACAAAGCCTTGTACCCTTTTTGCCTGTTTTGTAGTTAGTACCCTCACCGCAATGCTTAATAAACTCCGCTTCGTCCCAAAGACCCTCGGTAACGGTCATTGAGTGAGCACCTACAAAAACATTTTCACCTATGCTATCCTGCAAAGCCGCAACGGAATAGTCGTATAATTTGCAGTAAGCCTCGGCGGACTTTTCGGGGTCGGGCTCATCCTCGGCACCTGCAAAGAACCAATCGTCATTTTCGTACTCGGTCATTATGCCGAAACGCCACGTAAGGACCTCTTCGGCACCGAATTCCTTTACAAGAGCCTCGCCCATAGCGTAGATATAGTTATAATAAACCTCGTAATCATCGGGCGGATAGGGGTTCATACCGAAGCCGACCTCGGTCGTGGCATTTTTGGAAAACTTAAGGGGCACGTTACCTAATTTAAGCATGGGCTTTGCGCCTAAATTCACAACACCCCTGCAGTTATCAATAAGCAAGGTAAAATCGTAATCATCAAGCACGTCTTTATTGTTGGGGTCTTTAAAAAGGTCGCGGGTCTCGGTACCGCCCGTACATTGCATAAACTGAACGTACTCAACGAACTCAAAAATATCGTTCTCCTGACTTCTTTGAGCATCCTTAAAGGGATTCCCCTCAATTGACCATATATTGACGTTATTAACAACGTTATTTAAAGTAGTTCCTTTTTGTGTTGCATCAATGGTAAAGGTGTATTTGTTAAAAATACCACTTGCAAGAAAACCAATTACACCACCCGTGGCAACAAGCACCGCCAAAATAACACAAATAATCCCCACAAGCTTTTTCTTCGTTTTTTTCATCGGGAAGTCACCTTTTTCTTTTTTGATTTTTGTTTTTCCTCAAAGGGATCTAAAACCCACAAGACTAATTTATAATATATTGCTACGTTCAAAATAACAACGGGAAGAAAAACTGCAACAGCAATCATCACCATTAAAATTGTTATATCTGCATTGATTTTTTCTGATATATTTATCCCCATAAAAATACCATCAACAAAAAGACAGATAAAAAACACAATGGGTATAACTCTTTTTATTTTTTGAACAAATGTCTTACCCTTTTCCAGGTCGCACACAAACGCCAAAACAATAAGAAGTATTAACAAATCAACTAACACCGATAAACTGAACGAGTGCTCCGTTACACCATACACAATAGCAGAAAAAATCCCGCTGACAACACACCCCGACACGGCACCAAGAAGCAATTTATCATATCGTTTTTTGAACAAAACCATACTGATAAACAAAGCCGTTGAACCTGACAGAATGTATTTTGCTATATTTAAAAATTCAATGGAATTTTGACTCAACACAAAACACTCAAAAAACTGTATTCCTATAGACAAAAAACTACCTAAACCTGACAAAAGAAACATTAGGGAACAAAACTTAGGACAGCGTATTTCTCTTTTACTCATAAAAAGCTCCTTTCGTAAAACTTTTACTTCTACACATTTCAATAATATCATCAAAAAGACTGTTTTTCAATATAATTAACCTTACTTGCGAATAAAATATACGGATAAATCTTTTAAGGAAAGTAAAATTATGAGCATATTATACTGTTCGCCATCCGTCATTTTATCCGTATTTCTGACCTTAGCCGTAATATTTGTAAACGGACTTACCGACGCCCCCAATGCCGTTGCCACATGCATCACCACAAGGTGTATGAGTATGAAAAGTGCGGTGTTTATGTCTGCAATACTTAATTTCGCAGGGGTTAGCCTTATGACAATAATAAACCCCTCAATTACCGAAACCATATCTAATATGGTGTATTTCGGTGATGATGAGGCTTCCGCCTCTATAGCCCTTTGTGCCGCTTTGTTTTCCATAGTTCTGTGGGCGGTTTTAGCCTGGTATTTCGGTATACCCACATCCGAAAGCCACGCCCTTATTGCGGCTCTTTCAGGCAGTGCCATAGCCATAAACGGTAGCCTTACGGGTATAAACGGCATTGAATGGGTTAAGGCGATTTACGGGCTTTTTACCTCTTGCTTAGGAGGATTTTTATTGGGCTTCGTTATATGTAAATTTGTTCTTATTATTTTCCGAAACGTAAATCGAAGCAAGGGTGATTTGTTTTTTAAATATGCAGGGATTTTCGGTGCAGGGGCTATGAGCTTTATGCACGGAGCACAAGACGGACAGAAATTCATAGGTGTATTGCTTCTTTGCACAGGCACTATTAACGATACTACACACATATCCCCATTTATAATATTTCTTTGTTCAGGCGTGATGGCACTTGGTACTCTTTCGGGCGGTAAAAAGATTATAAAAGCCGTTGGAATGGATATGGTAAAATTAGAGAAATATCAGGGCTTTTCCGCAGACTTAGCCGCCGCAATTTCACTTCTTTTAAGTACGGTTTTCGGTTTTCCCGTTTCCACAACCCACGCCAAAACCACCGCAATGATGGGCTCGGGTGCTGCAAGAAGCAATCACTCGATAAATCCGTCAGTCATAAAGGATATTGCTATGACCTGGGTTCTGACCTTCCCCGGGTGTGGATTTTTAGGTTTTGTTGTGACTAAGATTTTTTTGAAAATATTATAGGGCAAACTAAACAGACACTAAAATATTTTTTTGTTTATTGTTACAAACTTAAGCTACTCATCGAAAAAATAATGTAGTATTTTTAAATTTATGACATATATAAGTGTAAGAAAATTTCAAGAAAGGTTGTGTCGGACAATGAACACTTAAATTTTAAGTATAGCCGAACTATAGAAAGGATGTATCTTTATGAAAAAACTTTAATTATAATGTTTTCACTTTTGTTTCTGTTTCAACTAAGCTTTCCCGCCTTTTCGGTGCCTTCTGTTTCTACTCAATTATCAGCACATGATTTATCAATAAAGGATTTGCCTGAAAATATAAAACATCTGGTAAACAACTATGATGACTTATCTGAAGCTGATTACAGTATGCCTATAGGCGAAACATTGTACGATTTAGCGATACCTACTGCAGACGGAAAAACGGAAATATCTGTTTATTCCGTTCCGATTAAATTCGAAAATGACGACGGAACATTTGAATTTATAGACACCTCTTTTACCGACTTGAATATTGTAAAAAAAACAATTTCAGGGTATAATTATAAAAACGCAGCAAATACTTTTTCCGTTTTGTTTTCAGATAAACCTCAAAAAGGTTTTAAGATGGATAATGCTTTCACAATGTCCATACCGGCAGAAAATACTGATACTCAAACAACCAAAATCGATAAAGACGAAAATAAAGATGGCCGTTTAACTTATAACAACATTTATGGAGAAGGTACTTATATTGAGTATATAAACATAAACTCTGGAGTCAAAGAAAATATTGTGCTTGAAAAAAACATAGGCAAAAATCGGTTTGATTTCGAGTGGAGTTCAGACACCCATTATCTTGATCTATCGGATGACAGCACGTTTATTAATGTTATTTCTATAGAAACAGAAAAAACAGACTATGTTTTTTCTCCGTTATACGCGTACGATTCGTACACTATCCAAAAAGAGCAATCAACCTATACTGCAGAAACTGATTCCATATCTGCAAATTCTGAATATACAATAGATACCACAACCGATACTACCACTGTATCAGAAACTTTAGCAGAAGAAGATATTCTTGAACAACCGGTTGTAAATAGCACCACTGATAATTATGAAAATCAATATGAAATCAAGCAATCCACTAGTAATTATGTAAATAAGCACAACACCGATGATTGCTATTATGAGATTATTGATAACGGTAATGGCAATTATACTATTACAGCGGTTGTTTCTAAAGAATTTTTAGATTCAAAAGAAACTGTTTACCCTGTAGTAATAGACCCGAGTGTAACAGCTTCATCATCCACATCAAACATAGATGATACATATGTAAACCAAGCCGCTCCCGATACCAATTATGGTTCATGGACATATATGTGTTTTGGTTACAACAGTGGAAAACGGTGGGGGTATATAAAATTCAAAACATTACCAACAGAAATTACTTGCGGAAGTCAAATTGCCTCTGCTGAATTGACTTTAAAATTCAGAACAGGACAAACCACCAGCTACACCGGTAAAATCGGAGGAATAAAAACCAAAAACTGGAGCGAAGACACTCTCACATGGAATACTCGCATATCTTGGAGTGGTTATAACACTACCTCAGACCACTATAATTGTTCTTATTATAAATTTGATTTAACCAAACTTGTACAAGATTGGTATAACGGTGACTGTCCGAATTATGGTGTTGTTTTTACATATACCGACCAAACCCATAACGATTACAATTCTGTATATTCTTCAGAATCTTCTTCTGCAAATGCACCAAGCTTACGTATAATATATTCAAGAGTAGATAAAACAGTGTACTACAATAATAACAACCCTCAAAATAATGTAAATAGTACATACGACAGAGATGCCGCTCAACAATATGCAATTGACTATGCAGAATATGAATCATCTGATATAAATGATACACCAAATTACCGTTCAACAAAATATTCCAAAAGTGGCATATTAGGCGATGGTGAGGGCGATAACTGCACAAACTTTGTATCTCAATGTCTACACGAAGGTAATATGGCATACATAGGTGATGAATCTACCAGAGAACTGATGAGTAGCTGGTTCTATGATACAAAACTATCCTTTTACTATGCATCTTATACGTGGGGCGGTGCCACAAGCTTTGCAAAACATTGGGGACATACACCATCGGGCGTAGGTCACCAACGAGCATATATGACTATTGTTTATGAAGATTTTTGGGATGTTATATATGATTGGGACTATTTAATTGATACCTTAAAAGAGGGTGACATAATACAATTTTCAGATGAAAATCTTAATTTATACCATTCTGTCATAATTACTAAGGTTGACACTACAAACAAAATCATTGAGTATGCTCAACACTCTGATAATGACGGTGATATTGATTTCTATAATAGGATGATAGAAAAAATGAATACCGTCGAAACATTCGGTATCGTAATACACAAAATAAAAAAGTAACGGAGGTTAAATCTAATGAATAAGCGAAATTTTACAGTAACGGCAATTATTTTAGTCTGTACGCTGATTTTACTTTTGTCTGCCTGCTCGAATAATTCTGAAACAGAAATCACCCAAACAACAAACAAAACCGTTGAAGAAAACAATACTAACTCAGACGCAGAATCATCCTCCGCATCTGCACAAGCAACATCCATTGACAATAATAGTGCAGTTTTTTCATACCCTATAAAGGACTTTTATTCATCCCGTGAGGAAATAGAAGCAGAAAAAGAAGCCTTATCGACAAGTTATTATAAATTTGAGGTCGGTAAAGATTTGCAAACAAGAGAAAAAGCAGAAGAAACTTATAAGAATTATATGAAAATATTGGGAGAATGGCTAGATAAATATCCTCCCAGTGAAAAAGACATATTATCCGAAAAAGAACGAATGCTGAACCAAAATCTTTTTTTTGCAAAAGAGGACTTATCCTACGCCAAACAATCCTATAAAAAGAACCCTACGCCAGAAAACAAAAAAACGGTTGAACGACTTGAGAAAAATTACGAAAATGCAAAATTAACTCTTGAGCAATACAATAACGGTGAAATCACAATTGATGATGCATTAGAAAAAGAGAATATCGCAAACTCAAAACTTTTGGAGAATTATTACGAACAAATCGAAAAAACTAAATAATCGCCTGCAATATTGCAAAAACTGCACCACCTTAACTGATGGTGCAGTTTTTAGTTATTATAATTTAATCTTAGAGTTAATATCCTTCATAACCTCGGGTGTGATTTTGATAACCTCTCGGTCGTATGAAAGAAGTCCGTTGCATTCGTCCTCAACGTCGCTTACCTCAGTATAAATAATAGCGGATAAGCCCTTATCCTTAATACATTTAAGGATTCTGTTTTCGTAAAGGTTGCGGATTGCATCGTCGAATTTTTCCTGGTCGTAGTATTTGCGGTAACCGAAGAATTTCTTTTTATTGTAGCAATGACCCTTTGCCTGAATTGAGTAGCCACCAAACTCCGTAAGTGCAATGGGACGGTTATCGTCCTTGCTGTATTTGGGGAATGAGAAGGGTGTGAAGTAGATGTGGAAGCTGTTTACGTCACCTGCACCCTGGTCAGTCCAACCGCTTGCGTGGTCAATAAGCCTTGTGGGGTCCTTTTCACGGTAGAAGTCACAGGCAGCCGCACTTTCAAACTGACCCCATGACTCGTTAAAGGGTGTCCACAATGCCAATGAGGGCACGTTATAAAGAAGGTCAATCATTGCTGCAGAATCGTCGAAATATTCATCCCTGCCTGCAGGGTCCTTACGTGCGAAGAAGCCATAATGATTCTTACCGTCGGAAACTCTGCCAACGTGCTTGTTGTTGAAAAGCATTCCGAGGAAGGGAAGTGTACCGATAGCAAGGAAATTGTAAGCACCGCCGCCGTTAATCATATCCTGCCATACAATCATACCAAGTCTGTCGCAATGGTAATACCAACGTAAGGGCTCGATTTTAATATGCTTTCTTAAGGTGTTGAAGCCCAAGTCCTTCATTGTCTGAATATCGTAAATAAGTGCATCGTCGTGGGGTGCGGTGTACATACCGTCACTCCAGTAGCCCTGGTCAAGAAGACCGTTGAAGAAATAGGGCTTGTTATTGAGCATAAAACGGGGTGTGCCCTTTTCATCCTCACCAACGCTGAATTTGCGCATACCGAAGTAGCTTTCAATCTGGTCGTCACCTGCTACGATTTTAAGGTCGTAAAGCTTGGGGTTTTCGGGGCTCCAGCATTCGTAGTCGCTGAGCTTAATAACACCCTTACCGTTTTCGAGCTTACAGCCCGCCATAACAACACCCTTATCAAGTGCAATTGCCGCCATTTCTGCATCGGGATTGCCGTTATAATTAACTTCAATACGAAGCTCGTCATAGTCAATGTCGGGTGTGAGCTTTATTGACTCAATATAATTTTCGGTAACCTCTTCAATCCACACGGTCTGCCAGATACCTGACTGAGGTGTGTACCAGATACCGCCACGCTTAAAGGTCTGCTTACCGCGAGCCTGAGTGCCTGTCTGGGTAGGGTCCTTAACCTCAAGACGAAGGTCATTTTCGCCGTCCATAACTAAGGTTGTGATATCGAAGGTAAAGGGAAGGTAACCGCCCTTGTGCTCGCCCACTACCTTGCTGTTAAGAATTACCTTGCACTCGTAGTCAACCGCACCGAAATGTAAGAGTACACGGTGATTTGTTCTTTTGAAATCAAAGAATCGCTGATAGTATAAAACATCGGTGGGCTCAACTATTTTTTCAACACCGCTGAGAATTGTCTCAGGGCTGAAGGGAACAATAATCTTGCCCTGATAGCCTGCAAATTTTTTGTACTCATCGTAAATAGCATAATTCCACTCACCGTTAAGGTTAATGAAGCTGTCACGCTTGAGCTGAGGTCTGGGATAATCATTCAAGGGTAACTCTTTATTAAGAGTTTTACCCCATCTTGTAAGTAATCTTTCCATACACTACTCCTAAAATGAAATATATACATTTATATGATATCATACACATAATACTTTTTCAAGAAAAAATATTCCGTAAAAATAGCCATTGACGAAACTTACCTTTGGTGGTATAATGAGGAAAAATATTACGGAAAAGGTTGTGACATAAATGGCTCATTTCAGTGACGCAATTTATCAGCTTATCTCTATCATTATGTCAATAATGATGGCTCTCGGTATGGTTGGTACTCCTTCTACTGACGATACACTCAAAAACATCAATGCAGACACAGTTCTCGATTTTGTTGTAGTTGGTGATACTCAGGTTTCTAACATTATGCCCAGCAGAGAAGCAAACTTTGCTGCTTTCGCTCAGGACATGAGAAACTCTCAGATTGACCTTGACGCTTTCATTGTAGCAGGTGACGTTACAGAAAACGGCTTCCCTGAAGAATACGCAAGAATCAAAGACAACATGTATGATTGGAAAGTAAACAACTACATTATGGTTACCGGTAACCACGATATCCGCCTTAATGAATACGAAGCAGGTACATCTCGCTTCTTTGAGTTTATGAACGATCTCAACGGCGGCAAGAACGACCAGAACAGCACTCACTACAAATATACTGTTGAAGGCTATACATTCCTTGTTCTCGGTTCAGATAACTGGGATTTCGAAAAAGCTTACATCAGCGACGAACAGCTTCAGTGGCTCAACATAGAGCTTAAAGAGGCTACAAAAACAGGCAGACCTGTATTCGTTATTGCTCACTATCCTCTTGCTGAGTCCCACGGTCTTCCCGGCACATGGGGTTCATCAAACAGTGATGATGTTTACGGCTCACTTCCCACATACGTTGCTCCCACAGACCCCGATTATACCGGTTCTATCGGCGAACAGTCAAACGAGGTTTATGAAATCCTCAACGATTACAAGAACGTATTCTTCATCACAGGTCACCTTCACACAGGCTTCGGTAAGAACACATACCAGACAATTGACGAGGCTAACAATGTTCAGGGCGTAAACGTTCCCTCAGTTGGTATCGACAACAAGGACGGTTCTTACAACAACCCCGCAACAGGTCTTTTTGTTGAGGTTACACCCACACAGGTTACCTTCTACGCAAGAGACTTCGCTGAAGGCAAGTTCCTTACTGCTGACCAGTTTGAACAGGCAGTTATGACATACGACCTTATCTAATTGAATTAAACCTAAGGAACTGCAGATTTTCTGCAGTTCCTCTTTTTTGCCTTCCGCATATTATATTGCGGGAGGTGTTTTTTTATTTTATGTGCTCTGACATTATAACCCTGGGGTTATCGGTACTTGGAATTATTTTTTTGTTAATTATTTTTGTACTTAAAATAATGGTATGGCAAAGCGACAAAATTACAGTTGTCGTGCCCTTTTATACGGATAATGCCACTGTATATTCCACGGTTTATCAACTATATTCCGTTTTTAATTTTTTAGGACTACATAAAAAATGCACCATAGTCCTTATAAACTACGGTGCATCTGAAAACTTTTGTAACGAAGTACGTGAATTTTATAAAAATTATAATTTTGTTAAAATTCTGAACTCCTGCGATTTACAGAATAAACTCTTTTAAAGAGTCGCATACATTACGGCTTTAATTGTGTGCATTCTATTTTCTGCCTCTTTAAATACTACGGAGCGTTCGCTTTCAAAAACCTCGTCGGTAACCTCCATAGCATCACGGTTAAATTTCTCGCACATTTTCTTGCCGATTTCTGTCTTTTTATCGTGGTATGAGGGAAGACAATGCATAAAGATAGCATTTTCACCCGCATTGTCCATAAGTGCCTTGTTTACCTGATATGCACCTAAGTCGTTAATACGCTCTGCCCAAACAAGCTCGGGCTCACCCATTGAAACCCAGATATCGGTATAAATAACGTCTGCATTTTTTGTTGCTTCCTTGGGGTCCTCAATAAATGAAAGTGTAGCACCTGTTTCAGCGGCAATTTTCTTGCATTCATCCACAAGGGCTGAATCAGGGAAGTATTTTTCAGGAGCGCAAGCGGTGAAGTTAAGGCCCATTTTTGCACAACCCACCATAAGTGAGTTACCCATATTGTATCTTGCATCACCCATATAAACAAAGTTAATTCCCTTAAGGTAGCCGAAATGCTCCTTAATTGTAAGGAAGTCTGCAAGAATCTGTGTGGGGTGGAATTCGTTTGTAAGACCATTCCACACGGGAACTGATGAATACTTTGCAAGCTCCTCAACAACAGCCTGACCGTGACCGCGGTACTCAATACCGTCATACATTGAACTTAAAACACGTGCGGTATCCGCAATGCTTTCCTTTCTGCCTATCTGTGAAGCAGAGGGGTCAAGGTAAGTAACGCCCATACCCAAATCCCTTGCGGCAACCTCGAAGCTGCAACGGGTTCTTGTGCTTGTTTTTTCAAATATAAGAGCAATATTTTTACCCTTGAGTGTATCGTGAGGAATACCGTTTTTCTTTTTTGCCTTAAGGTCTGCGGCAAGATTAATAAGGTACTCCATTTCCTCGCCTGTATAATCCAATAATTTTAAAAAGTCGCGTCCTTTGAGATTCATCTTAAAGCTCCTCTCTCATAGCATTTTTTATAATTCCAACGGCTTTTTCCAAATCCTCAAAAGGAATGTTAAGAGGAGGAAGAAGTCTTAATTTATTTTTGGCTTTAATGGGAAGAACACCGTTCTCCTGACATTCTTTAAGAACCTCGTTAACGTCCTTTTTGGTTTCAATGCCAAGCATCAGACCCAAGCCCGTAATACCCACAACGCCCTCGGCGTTACCAAGCTCACGTATGATATAATCGTGCTTTTCCTCAACGGACTTTAAGAATGCATCGTCAAGCCTTTTTATAATATTGTAGGCACCTGCACAGGAAACAGGATTGCCACCGAAGGTTGAACCGTGTGTTCCCGGTGTGTAAACCTCTGCAGTTTTTTCAAAGAACATTGTAGCACCCAAGGGCAAGCCACCGCCGATACCCTTAGCGGTTGAAACAATGTCGGGTGTAATGCCGTACTTCATATAACCATAAAGAGCACCTGTTCTGCCGTTACCTGTCTGAACCTCGTCAACAACAAGAATAATATCTTCCTTTTCACAAAGGTCTGCAATTCCCTTTACAAAGGCTTCATCAAGGGGAACAACTCCGCCCTCGCCCTGTACAACCTCAAACATAATTGCGGCAATTTTATTTTCTTTTACAAGAGTCTTTATTCCTTCAATATCCCCTGCATCCGCATAAAGGAAGCCGTCTGTAAGGGGAAGGAAATCCTTGTGAAAGCTTTCCTGACCTGTTGCGGCAAGGGTTGTTATAGTTCTGCCGTGGAAGCTATTGTTAAGGGTTATTATTTTGTAATAATCAGTGCCCTTTTTCTCTGCCGCATATTTACGGGCGGCTTTTATTGCACACTCGTTAGCCTCGGCACCTGAGTTTGAAAAGAAAACCTTTTTAGCACCTGTTTTTTCACAAAGAATTTCTGCCAGCTTAACACAGGGTGATGAATAATAAAGGTTGGACGTATGCTGAAGGGTTGTTAACTGTTCAGTAACCGCTTCAATCCACTCTTTATCACCAACGCCGAACACACTGACACCGATACCCGTACCCATATCAATGTATTCCTTACCCTCATCATCATAAAGCTTACTGCCTTCACCACGTACAATTTCAATGGGGAAACGTGCATAAGTATTAGCAACGTATTTTTTATCAAGCTCTTTAATACTCATTTAATCCATCCCCTTAACCATTGTACCTGCACCCTCGTCGGTGAGCAATTCAAGAAGCACCGCGTGAGGAACACGGCCGTCAAGGATTGTAACACGTCTTACACCCTTTTCAATAGCCTCTATGCAACACTCAACCTTGGGAATCATACCGCCTGTAATAACACCCTCGTCAAAAAGCTGTCTTGCCTCCTCGGTATTTACTCGTTTAATTAACGAATCAGGGTCGTTAACATCCCTTAAAATGCCGGGAATATCGGTCATTGTAATAAGTCTTTCGGCATGCATTGCACCCGCAATAAAGGAAGCGGCAGTGTCGGCATTGATATTGTAAACGTTACCATCACTATCGCAACCCACAGTTGAAACAACGGGGATATAATGCTTTTCAATAAGGTCTAAAATGGGTTGAACGTTTACGTTTGTAATTTCACCTACGAAGCCCAGTCTTTCGTCCTTAACCTTGGCTTCAATAAGATGACCGTCAATACCTGAAATACCTACTGCATTGCCGCCGAATTCACCCAAAAGATTTACAAGCTGTTTATTGATTTTACCTGCAAGAACCATCTGCACAATTTCTGCAGTTTCCTTGTCAGTAACACGAAGACCGTCAACAAATTTACTTTCCTTACCCACCTTCTTGAGCATTTCGGAAATTTCGGGTCCGCCACCGTGAACAAGCACGGGCTTGACACCTATAAGCCACAGAAGAACAATATCCTCCATAACCTGCATTTTAAGCTCTTCGCTTATCATTGCGTTGCCGCCGTATTTAACAACAACTATTTTATCGTGATACTTCTGTATGTACGGAAGTGCCTGAGTAAGTATTTCCGCACGCTGATGATTATTAATATTCAAATTCTCGTTCATATTATCAAGTCCTGTAATCGCCGTTTATTTTTACATATTCGTACGTTAAATCGCAACCCCAAGCGGTTGAAGTGAATTCGCCCGAATTAAGACCAACGTTTATTGTAATCTCTTTTTCAAGAAGGATTTCCTTCGCGATTTCCTCAGAAAATTCAATTCCGGAGCCGTCCTTACAAACAGGGATTGTACCCTTAGCAGATGTAAATGAAACGTCAACCTTTGTAACGTCAACGTCTGCACCGCTGTAGCCTATGGCACAAAGAACACGTCCCCAGTTAGCGTCGGCACCGAACATTGCCGCTTTAGTAAGAGATGAGCAGATAACACTCTTTGCAACTGTTTTTGCAGTAGCATCGTCCTTAGCACCTGTAAAAACACATTCAAGAAGCTTTGTTGCGCCCTCGCCGTCACCTGCAATCATTCTGCAAAGGTGCACGGTAACTGTGTTAAGTGCCTTCATAAACGTATCGAAGGCCTCGCCCTCGGCAGTGATTTCTTCGTTCCCTGCCATACCGTTTGCAAGAACCGTTACCATATCGTTTGTAGAGGTATCACCATCAACACTTACCATATTGAAGGTGCTCTGAATATCCTTTGAAAGCGCTTTCTGAAGCATTTCTGAAGAAATTGCAACGTCACTTGTAATAAATACGAGCATTGTAGCCATATTGGGATGAATCATACCCGAGCCCTTGGCAATACCGCCGATTTTACAGGTAACACCGCCAATTTCAAAGGAAACTGCAACCTCCTTCTGAACTGTATCGGTTGTCATAATACCCTCTGCCGCATCCTGACTGTTGTTGCCGAGAGCCGCCGTAAGAGTATTGATTGAATTTTTAATCGGTGTAATATCAAGGGGGAGACCGATAACACCCGTTGAAGCAACAATAACGTCATCCTCGCTGATATTAAGTGCCTCTGCGGTGATTTTTGCCATATTCTCCGCAACCTCAATACCGTTTGCATTACAGGTGTTAGCGTTACCGCTATTGCAGATAACCGCCTGTGCCTTACCGTCAATAAGGTGAGCCTTTGTAACTGCAAGAGGCGCACCCTTAACAAGGTTTGTAGTATAAACTGCCGCCGCAGATGCTTTTGTTTCACTGAAAATCAAAGCAAGGTCTTTTTTTGTTTTGTTTTTTCTGATACCGCAATGAACACCGCCTGCGGTAAAGCCCTTTGCGGCACAGATACCGCCATTTATAAATTCCATTCTTTACACCTCGAGACCGTTTGTATCACTATTGCCAAGTACGATATTAAGGCATTCAACTGCGGCGCCTGAAGCACCCTTGCCTAAATTATCGTATCTTGCAGTAAGAATAAATCTGTCCTCGTTACCAAAAACGGAAACAATCATACTATCCTTACCCGAAAGAAGCCCTGCAGAAATAAATCCTTCCTCGCTATTGTCACAATATGTAACAATGGGGCCTGTATATTTGTTTTTATAAATTTCTTTTATATCCTCAATACCATATCCTTCCTTTAAATCACTTTTGAATAAAGGAACGGTAACCTCCATACCCGAGTAGAAATCCCCTACCACGGGACAGAAAACGGGAGCGTTATCAATACCCGAAATCTTAACCATCTCTTTAAGATGCTTGTGACTCTGAGTAAGAGCATACTGTCTTGGAGCACCTAAAAGCTCGTCAGGTTCCTCCTCGTAGTCGGCAATCATTTTTTTACCGCCACCGCTATAGCCTGTAAGTGAGAAGCAGGAAAGCTTGTCGGTATTTTCAAGAATACCCGCCTCAACAAGAGGATATACAAGCGAAATAAAGCCGCTTGCGTGACATCCGGGAACCGCAATTCTTTTTGAATTTTTAATCTTTTCACGATGTGAAGCCGAAAGTTCGGGGAAACCGTAAGCCCAGTCGTCAAGTGTACGATGTGCAGTAGACGTATCAATAACTACCGTATTTTCGTTTTCAATTAAGGAAACGGATTCTCTTGCCGCATCATCGGGCAAACACAAAAAGGCAATATCCGCATTATTAAGTGCCTCCTCACGGCACTGAGGGTCCTTCCTTTTTTCATCGTCAAGGCTTATAAGCTCAATACCCTCAAAGGCTTCAAGTCTTTCATATATTCTTAAACCGGTGGTACCGGCTTTACCGTCAATAAATATCTTTGTCATAATAACTCTCTTATTTGTTTAATTTTTTAACTCTTTCAACCTGTGCAAGAACGTTCTGAGGAGCGGGACCGCCCAAGGAGGTACGGTCGTTTACGCATTTATCAAGGTTAATTGCCTCGTAAACACCCTCATCGAATATTTCGCAGATGCCCTTGTATTTTTCAATGGGTAAGGTTTCAAGGGTGAGACCCTCGGCAATGCAAAGAGCAACAATTTCACCTGTTGCCTTGTATGCATCACGGAAGGGAAGCCCCTTACCCACAAGATAATCCGCACAGTCAGTAGCATTTATAAAGCCGCCCGCTGCCGCTTTACGCATATTGTCGGTAAGTGCGGTCATTGTATCAAGCATGGGAATGAAGGCGGTAAGGCACATTTTGACTGTATCGAAGGCATCAAAAATCGCCTCTTTATCCTCCTGCATATCCTTGTTATATGCCAAGGGAAGACCCTTCATCATTGTAAGAAGTGTGGTTAAATCACCAAAAACTCTGCCTGATTTACCACGGATTAACTCAGTAATATCGGGATTCTTTTTCTGAGGCATAATGGATGAGCCTGTTGAGAAGGCATCGTCGAGCTCAATGAACTTGAATTCCCATGAGCACCAAAGAACAATTTCCTCTGAGAAGCGTGAAAGATGCACCATAAGAATTGACAATGCAGATGCAAGCTCCATACAGAAATCTCTGTCGGAAACACCGTCAAGAGAGTTTTGCATTGCTCCCTTAAAGCCGAGGGCTTCAGCGGTCATTTCACGGTCTGTGATGTAGGTTGTACCTGCAAGTGCACAGGAACCGAGAGGACAATAATTCATTCTGTTTTTTGCATCAATAATTCTTTCCTTATCACGAAGGAGCATTTCTGCATAAGCCATTAAATGATGACCGAAGGTAATGGGCTGTGCTCTCTGAAGGTGAGTATAACCGGGCATTACCGCACTTGCATACTGCTCTGCCTTTTTGCAAAGCACGTCAATAAGCTCTATAAGCTGATTAAGCACGTCATCACATTCGTGACGAAGGTAAAGTCTGATATCAAGCGCAACCTGGTCGTTACGGCTACGTGCCGTATGCAAACGCTTGCCCGCCGCACCGATTCGCTGAGTTAATTCACCCTCAACGAAGGTGTGAATATCCTCTGCATTGGGGTCAATAAGCAGGGTGCCGTTTTCAATTTCGTTTTTAATATTGTTAAGACCCTCAACAATAAGACCTAAATCATCGCTTGAAATAATACCCTGTGCACAAAGCATTGTAGCGTGAGCAACGCTACCCTCGATATCCTCCTTGTACATACGGCTATCAAACTTGATTGATGAGTTAAAATCGTTGGTTTTCGGGTCGATTTCCTTTGAAAATCTGCCTTTCCAGAGCTGCATATAAATATCTCCTTAGAGTGAATTGAATGTTAAAATATCCTATTATTAAACACAATACGACAAAGGATTATTTCACCTTTGTCGTGTATTGCTTGTGATTAGTTTTCTTCTCTCTGCTTGTCAAGAAGTGCTTTAACCTTAATTGAAAGACCAAAGAGGTTAATGAAGCCTGCAGAATCCTGCTGGTTGTAAGCGCCGCCGTCGTCACCGAAGGATGCAACGTTTTCATCATAGAGTGAGTAGGGTGATGTGATACCTGCGTTGATGATGTTGCCCTTGTAAAGCTTAAGCTTAACGTCACCTGTTACTGTTTCCTGAGTCTTGTCAACGAAGGCTGAAAGAGCTTCACGAAGGGGTGTGAACCAAAGACCGTTGTAAACAACCTCGCCGAACTTCTGAGCAACCAACTTTTTGTAGTGCTGAGTGTCACGGTCAAGAGTAATCATTTCAAGAAGCTCGTGTGCCTTGTAGAGAATTGCACCACCGGGAGTTTCGTAAACACCACGGCTCTTCATACCCACAAGACGGTTTTCAACGATGTCAAGAAGACCGATGCCGTTTGCACCGCCAACCTCGTTGAGCTTTTCAACGATTGCAAGACCGCCCATTTCTACGCCGTCAATTGCAGTGGGAACACCCTTTTCAAAGTGGATTGAAATGTATGTGGGTTCATCAGGAGCCTGTTCGGGAGAAACACCCATTTCAAGGAAGCCGTCCTTATTGTAAAGGGGCTCGTTTGCAGGATCCTCAAGGTCAAGACCTTCGTGTGAAAGGTGCCATACGTTTTTATCCTTTGAATAGTTGGTTTCACGGTTAATCTTAAGAGGAATGTTGTGTGCTTCAGCGTAAGCAATTTCTTCCTCACGGGATTTGATATCCCATTCACGCCAAGGAGCGATGATTGCCATCTCGGGAGCGAAGGCCTTAAGAGTTAATTCAAAACGAACCTGGTCGTTACCCTTACCTGTGCAGCCGTGGCAGATAGCATCTGCACCCTCTTTAATAGCGATTTCTGCAAGACCCTTTGCAATACAGGGACGAGCGTGAGATGTACCTAAAAGATACTGCTCATACTCAGCACCGGCTTTAAGACAGGGCCAGATGTATTCTTCAACGTATTCCTCTTTGAGGTCGAGGATGTAAAGTTTTGAAGCACCTGTTGCGATTGCTTTCTCTTCAAGTCCGTCAAGCTCAGTACCCTGACCAACGTCACCTGAAACAGCAATAACCTCACAGTTGTTGTAATTTTCCTTGAGCCAGGGGATGATGATTGATGTGTCAAGACCGCCTGAGTATGCAAGAACTACTTTTTTGATATCCTTCTTATTCATTTTTATTTCCTCCAAAATCAAGATGTATTCACCATGTGCAAAAATATTCATTCGATATGCATAGTTATACACCTTTATGCAAAAAAAGTCAACAGATTTACAAAAATATTTTTTATATATGGTTTTTTCGCCTTTTTGCAGTAAAACCCAATAAATACGCCGTATATTTTGGTTATTTTTGCAATAAATATCAGCAAAACTGTTTCATATACGGGCTCCAATCCCGCAAATATTTATGCATTATAATTGTATATATGCATTCTTTATGCATTTTTGTGCATAAAAAAATCACCGCAACACTTTCGCATTGCGGTGATTTTATCGTGATTTTAATTATGCAACTTCAAGGCTACCGAACATAGAACGTAAAACGTTCATAAAGATAGCAAAGATTTTTTCGAAGTAGTAGGAAAGAGTGTAATCAAACTCACTTCTATCATTACCAAGACCTGAATTTTCATCAAGTGCAAGTTCGTTTGCAGTAAGGTTGTAGGTTGAGTACTCCCAAGGATTTTCCTCGTTGATTTCGATAACACGAGCACCCTGAATCATACCCTCATAATATGAAGTAAATGTACAACCGGGAGTCATAATAAGGTCGATACCGTCACAATCAACAACAAAGTTGTTAACGTGGTCGTGACCAACTACGAGACCGAGAACGTCTCCGCCTTCAACCATAGCATCCCACTGACCGTCATTACCATAGCTGGGGCAGCTCTTTTCGAAAAGATAGCCATCAAACTTAGTAATATCGGGAAGGAATGTGTTGCTTGTACCATCCTGGAAGTTGATTGTAAGGTCGCCCATATTGATATCAGAAGGCGCAAAAATCATCTGTGTGGGTTCTTGAGGAATAATGTGCTGGAATGCAATTGAGGGAACAAGCTCGCCACCGTTTTCTGCGGTCATAGCATCACGTGTTTCGTTGTACCAATTAATCTGATCTTCACGAACCCAGTCATAGCCGAGCCATTCGCCACTTGAGCTACGTACATAGTCGCCACAGTCGAACATCCAGAAGTTGAATGCAATTTTGGAACCGTCGCTTGAAAGAACGGGAAGGTTGTGAGTACCTGCACCGTGAAGTGAGGGGTCAGCATCATAAACAAGAGAATTATCGTAGGAAGCATATCTTTCGATAATTTCATCTCTTGTAAGACCGCCTGAGCTCTCCTGGTCGTGGTTACCTAAAACTGCTGTGTAGGGAACACCTGTTCTTTCGAGAGCACCGAAAACCTCGTCGTAAGCTTCGATTTCTTCTGTGTTGATGTTGTCACCTGTAAGAACGATTAAGTCAGGCTTAGCAAAATCAACGGATTCATAAATAAATGTAATCATATCGTCGGGCACGGGATAGCCGGTCTGGATATCTGCAAGAACCAAAACCTTGAAGTTGCCGTTCTCGTCAAACTGAAGAACTGCCTCATCCTTGAAACCTGCAAACGAAACACTTGCAACGGAGAATACCATTACAGTTGCAAGTAAGATTGCTAAAATCTTTTTCATAACTATTTCTCCTTAGAAATATTTTTGTTAACCAATATTATACAACTCTGATTTTATTTTGTCAAATCAAAAACGAGCTTTTTGAAATGTTTTCCCTTTTCTTCAAAGTTCTTGTAGTAATTATAGCTTGCCGCCGCAGGTGAAAACAGGCACGACTTACCCTTTTCGGTAAATTTGTCAGCCATTTCAACTGCGTGAGCCATATCACGAGCACTAATCATATTTTTGCTACAACCACGTTTTTTCAGCTCCTCAATAATTGTGTGACCCGTTTCAGGAAGACCGATAAGGTTATTCACACCGTTATTTTCAAGAAAATCAATGAAATCGGCATAGTCTATGCCCCTGTCAAGACCACCGAAAATATGCGTATCCACGTTACCTAAAGCCTTAACCGCACCCATAACCGCCGTGGGAATGGTGGCAATGCTGTCATTATAATAAGAAACACCGTTTATAACACCCATATATTCCATTCGATGCTCAATTCCGCCGAAATTCTCAACTGCGTGTTTTACCGCATCATCTGAAACACCGAAAATCCTCGCAACAGCAAGGGCGTAAGCAATATCCTGACGGTTGTGCTCACCCTTAAGATGCTCCGTTGAATGCCACAATTCGTTTACAAAAGAATCCTCGGCAGCCCCCGTAAAGGTCACGGGTACACCCTGCCCCTTAATAACCTTACTCCAATCAACAATTCCCTCAAGATTTTGCTCGGGATTATGGATAAGAAAATCGTTTTCCTTCTGATGAAGTGCAATATTAAGCTTTGACCCAACGTAGCCCTCGAAGCCTGTTTTGTAGTGGTCAAGGTGCTCCTCATAAATATTTACAATAACCGCAACGTGGGGTGAAGCGGTGGTAAATTCAAGCTGATGTGAGGACATTTCAATAACCGCTACAAGGTCGTCACCCTCGTCCGCTTTTTCAAAAACAGGCACACCTATGTTACCTATAAGGCAGGTGTTGACCCCACCCGCTTTTAACATTTCATAAATAAGGGTTGAGGTGGTCGTTTTACCCTTTGAGCCTGTAATACCAACAACCGTGGGCTTTGCAAACCTTAAGAACATATCGGTCTGACAGGTAATTTCGGTAGTTTCGGGGTACATATCGTCCTCTAAAAATGCAATACCCGGACTTTTGAAAACAATATCAAAATCCCCAAGGCATTTAAGATAATCTTCCCCATAAATTAAATTTACGTTTGCATCTTCAATTTCTACCTTTTTGCTGTCACCTATTGTAAGCGCCTTTTCAGGAAGGTGCTTTCTTAAGTAATTATAGGTGGATTTACCCTCACGCCCGAAGCCGAGAATGAGAATTTTTTTATCCTTTACGTAATCAATTATTCCGCACACACTAATCATCTCCATAGCGGGTATTAGTTTTCCTTAAATAATATAACATAAACCGATAACTATAACAAGGATTTTTCAAAAACACTTGAATAAATACTATTATTTGTATATAATTCTATATTGAATAACTATACAATAGTTAAATATATCATTTCGGAGAATTTTATGCTCGAACTAAAAAACATTTCTTTTAACGTTGCCGACGAAAAAGGCGAAAAAGATATTATTACCGACGTTTCACTTACAGTTGAAGACGGTAAATTTCTTGTAATAACAGGACCCAACGGCGGTGGTAAATCCACCCTTGCAAAGCTCATTATGGGTATCGAAAAGCCCACGGGCGGTCAGATTATATGGAACGGCACGGACATTACCGATATGTCCATTACCGAACGTGCAAAATTAGGCATAGGCTACGCCTTCCAGCACCCTCCCCGTTTCAAGGGTCTTTCAGTACGCGACCTCTTAAGTCTTGCCCATGGCAGTGACCTTCCCGAGGACCAATGCTGTGCATATTTAACTCAGGTGGGTCTTTGCTCAAAGGACTACCTTAACCGTCAGGTTGACTCATCTCTTTCAGGCGGTGAAATCAAACGAATAGAAATTGCTACACTTATGGCAAGAAATCTTGACCTTGCAATTTATGACGAGCCCGAGGCAGGTATTGACCTTTGGAGCTTCAATATGTTAGTGGAAAGCTTCAAAGCAATTACCAAAACCCGCAAGGAAAGTATGGTAATAATTTCCCATCAGGAAAGAATTATGAAAATTGCCGACGAAATTGCAATTATCGCCAACGGCGTAGTTAAGAAAAAAGGCCCTGCCGAGGAGGTTTTCCCCGAGCTTATGGCAGAATTTGACAACTCTTGCTCATTCAGATAAAGGAATATATTTATGAATAAAACAGAACTTCATATGCTTGAGGCAGTTGCCGACCTTCACGGCGTGCCTCAGGGTGCATATAACATAAGAAAAGACGGTGAAGGTGCAGGCAGACAGTCTACTGCAAACATTATTATTGAACCTAAAACGGACAAGCCCGGTATTGATATTACCGTAAAGCCCGGCACAAAAAACGAAAGCATTCACATTCCCGTTATTATCACAAAATCGGGTGTTGAGGATTTAGTTTACAACGACTTTTTCATTGGTGACTATGCGGACGTGCTTATTGTTGCAGGCTGTGGTATTCACAACTCAGGTGATGCAAAAAGTGAGCACGACGGTATACACCGCTTCCATATAGGTAAAAATGCACGTATCAAATACGTTGAAAAGCATTACGGCGAGGGTGAAGGCACCGGCGAAAGAGTGCTTAATCCCGTAACCGAAATATTCATGGACGAAAATTCCTTCTGCGAAATGGAAAGCGTGCAGATTCGCGGCGTTGACTCCACCAAGAGGGATACTGTTGCAAAGCTCGAAAAGGGTGCAAGGCTTGTAATCCTTGAAAAGCTTATGACACACGGCAATCAGGTTGCCCACTCAGATATGGTAATTGAGCTTAACGGCGACGGTGCATCATCACAGATTATTTCCCGCTCCGTTGCTAAAGATAATTCCGAGCAGGTGTTCTATCCCCGTGCAGTGGGTAATGCTCCCTGTAAGGCTCACGTACAGTGCGACTCAATTATTATGGATAATGCAAAAATCCGTTCAATTCCCGAAATTGCCGCAAATCATTGGGATGCAAACATCATCCACGAGGCTGCAATCGGCAGAATCAACAACGACCAGTTGTTAAAACTTCAGACAATGGGCAAAACAGAACAGGAAGCAGAAGAAATTATTATTAATTGTTTCCTTAAATAATAGGAGTGATTTTTTTGAATAAAAGAGTTCTTGCATTCGATTTCGGTGCATCAAGTGGCAGAGCAATCGTCGGTGTTTTCGACGGTGAAAAAATTGAGCTTCGTGAGGTTCACCGTTTCTCAAATGACCCTGTTAAAATCAACGGCACCTTTTATTGGGACGTTCAGCGTTTGTTTTTTGAAATAAAGCAGGGCATCCTCAAAGCCAAGGAGGACGGTGGCTTCGACTCAATCGGTATTGACACCTGGGGTGTTGACTTCGGTCTTTTAAGAAAGGACGGCACCTTGGTTGAAAACCCCGTGCACTACCGTGATGCACGTAACGACGGTATGGTTGAGTTTGCTAAAAAATATATGTCCCAAGAGGAAATGTACGATATTACGGGCATTCAGTTTATGGATTTCAACACCATATTCCAGCTTCTCTCATTAAAAGAGAACCGTCCCTATATCTTAGAGGAAGCAGACAAGCTTCTCTTTATGCCCGACCTTCTTTCATATATGCTTTCGGGTGTAAAATCAACAGAATATTCAATCGCAACCACCTCACAGATGGTTGACCTCAAAACTCAGAACTGGTCAGAAAAAATCCTTGATACCTTTGGCATCAAAAAGGACCTTCTTACCGACATTGTTCCAACAGGTGCGGTTATTGGTCAGTTAAGCGACGATATCTGCGAGGAATTGGGCGTTCCCAAGGCGGACGTTATCAGCGTTGCCTCACACGATACACAGAGTGCTATCACCGCCGCTCCCTGCGAGTACGAGGATTTCGCATTCATCAGTTGTGGCACCTGGTCTCTTTTCGGCACTGAGGTTAAGGAGCCCATTATTAACGACGCTTCCAAAAAACTCAACGTTACAAACGAGGGCGGCTACGATTACACCATCGCTTTCCTCAAAAACATCTGCGGTCTCTGGCTTATTCAGGAGAGCCGTCGTCAGTGGATTCGCGAGGGCAAGGAATATTCTTATGCCGAGCTCGAAAAAATGGCGCTTGAATGTGAGCCCTTCAAATGCTTTATTGACCCTGATGCTCCCGAGTTTGCACCTATGGGTAATATTCCTAAAAGGGTTCAGGAATACTGTGAAAGAACAAATCAGTACGTTCCTCAGACTGTGGGCGAAATTATGCGATGCATCTACGAAAGCCTTGCAATGAAATACCGCTACACCTTCGACGGCATTATGGATTGTACCGAAAAGGAATATGACCGCATTCACGTTATGGGCGGTGGCACAAAGGATAAGCTTCTTCTTGATATGACCGCAAAAAGCTGCAACGTTAACGTTTACGGCGGTCCCATTGAAGCAACCGCTTTAGGTAATATTGCCGTTCAGCTTATGTCAAGCGGTGCAATAAGCGACATCAAAGAGGCTCGTAAAATTATTGCTCAGGGCGAAAACCTTAAGCTTTACACCCCCGACAACCGTGACGGTTGGGAAGAAGCCTTCAACGTATTTAAAAGCATTATTGAATAATTATGACTACTTTACCAAAGCTTGAGGATGCCAACATCAACTATTGCTTTGAAACTGCGGAAAACATACTTCAGAATGCTCCCGATTTAAAAGCGGGCTCCGAGTCGGAGAAAAATGCCCGTCACATTTTATTGTACGAGCTTATGAAGTATTGCGACGACACAAACGAGCAAAGTTTTTTTGCATACCCCGGTGCAGGGTCCTTGATACACAAAATTCTTTGTGTCGGGCTTATAGTCTGCGTAATTCTTTTCTCGGTATGTGTTGACAACGGCTACGTTTTACCCGTTGCAATCTCCCTGTTTCTGAACATACTGATGTTCTGCATTTTCTCGTATAAATTTATTTTTGACGGTACTTTTTTGGACCGCATAAAGCCCAAGAAAGCATCGGGTAATATTATAGGTAAAAGGTATTGTGAGGGAAATACTCAAGTACGTGTTGTGCTTACGGCACACCTTGACTCGCCAAAAACTATACGAAACCTGCTTTTCGGCAGTCGTTGGCCCCTTATTCTGAGCATCTGTTCAATAATCGGCAACACCGTTTTATTCTGCAGTCAGCTTGCATTCCTTTTCACGGGTGCTCCTGCTAATGCAGATGCCTTTGAATTTTTAAGAAACGTGTGCCTTATTTTCACACCCTTTTATTTCCTTTCCTTTTTCCTTATAAGCTCCAAAAGGACAGCATCGGGGGTCAGCTCAAGCATAATCCCCTCTGCCCTTCTTGTGAGCATTATGAAGCAATTTTCCGAAGACAGCTTCCGTTTTAGAAAAACCGAGGTGTGTTGTCTGCTTACAGGTGCAGAATATTCATCAAGAGCGGGTTCCTACGCCTTTGCAAAAAAATACAGACGACTTTTTTCAGACGTTCGCACTATTTTTATTCCCTTGGAGGAAATTACGACCTCAGAAAAGCTTGCAGTATTTTTCAGGGACGGCAGTGGTGCCGAGGGCTCGGCAGAGGTAGCCTCCGTTATTGCTCAGGCAGCCGAAAATCTTGATTTAAACCTGAGTAAGGAGAGTTCACTTTTAGGTACCGCTTCCTTTTCACCCTTTGCTAACCAACATTTCCGTGCTTGTTCTTTGGGTACTTCCAAAAAACATATATCAAAAAGTGTATCCCCCACCACCGACAGAATTACCGCCGTACCGCGTAAAACCGTGGGCGATGTGGGAGCACTGATTATAGAAACATTAAATTATTTTGACAGTTGAGGTGCACTATGGCTAAAATCATTAACTCAAAAGTAAAAAATATCCCCTGGCAGGACAAACCCGCTGATTGCAAGGAGCCTGTATGGAGATACACCGAAAACCCCATTATAGACCGTACCTTTGTTAAGGATGCAAACAGTATCTTTAACTCAGCAGTTGTTCCCTACGGCGACGGCTTTGCAGGTGTGTTCAGAATGGACGACGTTACCCGTGAGCAGTACCTTGTTACAGGCTTCAGTGACGACGGTATTCACTGGAACCTTAACGACGAAAAAATCTTCCACGGCTATGACCCCCGCCTTTGCGAAATCGACGGCAAATACTACCTTTCATGGGTTTGCCACACTCCCCGCGGAACCTCAATCGGCATTGCCGCAACAACTGACTTTGAAAGCTGGGAAAGATACGAGGACGCTGTATTACCCGTTTCAAGAAACGGTGTCCTTTTCCCCAGAAAGGTTAATGGTGAATATATGATTTTCACCCGTCCCTGCGACAAGGGTCACACTCCCTACGGTGATATTTTCCTCAGCCATAGCCCCGACCTTACATATTGGGGTAAGCATCGCTTTGTTATCGGGCCCGAAATGAACTGGGAAATGACAAAGGTTGGTGCAGGTCCCACACCCATCGAAACTGACGAGGGTTGGCTTTGCTTCTACCACGGCGTTATTACAAGCTGTAACGGCTTCACATACAGTATGGGTGCTATGATTGTTGACCGTGACGAGCCTTGGAAGGTTCTTCACAGAGCGGACAGATACCTTCTTTCACCCCGTGAGGACTATGAATTTGTAGGCGACGTTCCCAACGTTGTGTTCCCCTGTGCCGCTCTTGCTGACGAGGATACAGGCAGAATCGCAATCTACTACGGCGGTGCAGACACGGTTGTAGGTCTTGCTTTCACAACTGTTGAAGAAACAGTTAATTACATCAAGGAACACGACTTAATAAAGTAATATGACAATTAAAAAGTTCATAGGTGATAAAGCCTTTTACAAAATGGCTATGACTGTTGCCGTACCCATAATGATACAGAATTTTATTACGAATTTTGTCAGTATGCTTGATAATCTGATGGTTGGCAGATTGGGTACGGAGCAGATGTCGGGTGTGTCAATCGTAAACCAGCTTATATTTATTTTTGGTCTTGCGGTGTTCGGTGCACTAAGCGGCGCAGGTATTTTTACCGCTCAGTTTTACGGCAAAAAGGATCAGGAGGGCATACGCCACACCATAAGGTACAAGGCAATAATAACCCTCTTGCTTTTTGTGGTGGCTACGGTTATATTTCTTGTGTTTGATGACCAGCTCATTGGTATGTTCCTGCACGAAAGCGACTCCAACGGCGACATTGAATTAACCCTTTCTTACGCTAAGGCATACCTTAGAATTATGATGTGGGGTGCAATACCCTTCTGTGTAACTCAGGTTTTTTCAAGCACCTTACGTGAAACGGGCGAAACCGTAGCACCGATGATTGCAGGCGTTGTGGCAGTTGCCACAAACTGCTGCTTTAATGCACTTCTCATTTTCGGTCTTTTGGGCTTCCCTGCTTTAGGGGTTGAGGGTGCCGCCATTGCTACAACCATCTCACGATTTGTTGAATGCGGAATTGTTATTGCATACGTCTTAGTAAAGCGTAGCAAATTCCCGTATTTTAAGGGCTTATTCAAAAGCCTACACATTCCCCGAAAAACCTTCAAGGATATTACCTTCAAGGGTATGCCCCTTTTATTTAACGAGTTTTTCTGGTCACTTGGTATGTCACTTCTGAGCGTGGCATACAGTCTGCACGGCATAGACGTGGTTGCAGGATACAGTATTTCATCAACTGTTATGAACCTTGCAAACATTGCGTTTATTTCCCTCGGAAGCAGTATCGGTATTATTATCGGTAAGCAGTTGGGTGCCAATGAATTTGAAAAAGCCTATGATACAGACCGCAAGTTAATTGCCTTTTCTGTTGCCATAAGCTTTTTTATAGGCTTCGGCGTGTTCTTTGCAGGTGACAAGATACCCCTGCTTTATAACGTTACCCCCGAGGCAAAGGAGCTTGCCGCTTACTTTATAAGAGTATGTGCTTGCTTTATCCCTGTTCACGCCTTTGCAAACGCTTCCTATTTCACCATACGAAGCGGTGGTAAAACCCTTATAACCTTCCTTATGGACAGTGTTTTTATAATGTGCGTAAGCGTTCCCGTTGCATTCGGTCTTTACTACGTTGCAGATATACCCATCTGGTATTCCTTCCCCATTGTTCAAGCCATTGATATAATCAAAGTAATCATCGGTATGATTTTGGTTAAAAAGAAGGTTTGGCTGAATAATATTGTTTCCTCATAAAAATAAAAAAATCCCGCAAAGCCAAGCTTTGCGGGATTTTAAATTCATCTTATTTTACAGCGTCTTTGAGAGCTGCGCCTGCCTTAAATGCAGGAACCTTAGAAGCTTCAATCTTGATTGTTTCGCCTGTCTTGGGGTTACGGCCTTCCTTAGCTGCTCTTTCGCGTACTTCGAAAGTACCGAAACCGATAAGCTGAACCTTATCGCCGTTAGCAAGAGCACCTTTAATACCGTCTAAAACTGCTGCTACTGCCTTATCTGCATCTTTCTTTGAGAAACCTGCAGCTGCAACTGCATTTACAAGATCTGTTTTGTTCATTTTAAAATCCTCCAAAATTTGTTTTCTATTTTATAAATCGTAATCACGATTTTTATAGACTTATTTTTGTTTTTTTGCTTCCTCCCAAAGCTCGTCAAGAGTCTCTAAGGAAGCGGTTTTCATATCTATGCCCTTTTCTTTGGCAAGGCCTTCGGTTATTGTGAACCGCGCCATAAATTTCTTTGTGGCTTTGTCCAGTGCTGTTTCTGCCTCACAAGAGCAAAAACGTGCAACGTTTACTGCGGAGAAGAGTAAATCTCCAAGTTCATCTTCAACCCTTGCCTGATCCCCTGTTGAAAGAGCCTCTTTAAGTTCCTTGGTTTCCTCGTCGATTTTAAGGAAGGCGCCCTCGGCATTATCCCAATCGAAGCCTGCCTTTTTTGCCTTTTCCTGAACCTTCTGGGCTTTCATAAGTGCGGGGTAAACAGCGGGGATTGCCGCCATTGCCTCACTCTGTGTTCTTTGCTTTTTGGTGGAACGCTTTATGTCGTCCCAATTTTTAAGAACCTCACCCGTTGAAGAAACCGAAACGTCACCAAAAACGTGGGGATGTCTGATAATAAGCTTCTGACAAATATCGTTGGCAACGTCGTCAATAGTGAACCAACCGTCGGTACGAGCCATATCGGAATGCATAAGCACCTGCAAAAGCACGTCGCCAAGCTCCTCCTGCATAAGCTCCTTATTGTTGGTATCTATTGCCTCGATAACCTCGTAGGTTTCCTCAAGGAAATTCTCACGGATTGAGGCGTGAGTTTGCTCCATATCCCAAGGGCAGCCGCCCGGTTCACGAAGAATACGGACAATTTCAACAAGGTCGTTGAACTGATATTTATCTTTAAAAGTAAAATTAATTGCCATAATTTACAACCTCTATTTTAACCTAAAAGCTTATATTTTTCAAGTATTTTTGCTATTTTTTCTCCCTTAGGAAGCATTAAAATGTCATCTTTTACCAATGTTTTGGTCAAAAGCACACAAATTCCGTATGCAAGTACCGCAACACCTATGGCAAGCAGACAGCAAAGGCTTCGACCACTGAGTCGGCTATCCTCATTGAATACGATAAATTGATGCAACAATCTGAAGCTACCGTAGGCGGCACCACCGCAGACAACCGAAGAAATTATGGGCTTAACAAAAACAGATTTAATATCAAGCCTTACGCCTGTTTCCTTACGAAGAACTATATAGTTACAAAGGATGCAGATGAAATAGAACACGCCTGTACCCACAACCGCACCCTTAAGGTTTATCTGCGGAACACCTATAAGAAGGTAGTTTAAGCCGATTTTGAAGGCACAACCTAAAAGAAGAGCTTTAACAGGAACGTCCGCCCTGCCGATTGCCTGAAGAATGTTTGTAAGAGGTGATGACAATGCAAGTATTGCCATCATAAGACCGTAAAGAGCAAGTATCGGTGCCGCAATTGCTATACCGTTTGATATATCACTGTCACCGCCGTAAAGGATACCTAAAATCGGCTCTGAAAGTACGAAGAAGCCGGCACCTGCAGGTAATGAAATAAGCATTGTAATTCTGAACACGGTATTAACCGAGCTGTTTACCGTTTTCATATCCTTTTTAGCAAGAGCACCCGAAATAACGGGAATTGCACTAACGCCCAAGGTCATAACAAGTGTGGGAACAAGGTTTCTGAAGTCGCTTGTCATACCGTATGCACCGAAAAGGAAGGTATGAATTTCCTCCAAGGGTGTGCCGCTTGCGGTAATGGATTCGCCGTAATTTGCCATAATAACGTCGTATCCGCTTCCCACAATATCCTCAAGACGGCTTTGAATCATACTTGTATCAATAAAGTTTGTGATGTTAAGAACAAGGGAGCTCATAGCCGTGGGCAAAGCAATTTTTATAAGGTCCTTAAGTGTATCTTTTTTAGGAGATGCTAAAGGAGAATTAATGAGCATCTCTTTAGTGATACCGTCCTTTTTAATTTTGTGACGAAGGAAGGTATAAAGGGTAGCTAACGCAGTACCCAGAGTAACACCAAGAATTGCACCTGCCGAGGACATGGCATAAACTATGGATTTATCACTTGGGGTTTCAATAGCCTGACCAAGGAAGGTACCTGTCTGAGCAATTTGTGCATCGGCATACATTACGATACCGTAGGAGAAGGCAAGACCAAAAACAAGCTTGCCCACAGTTTCAATAACCTGGGATATTGCCGTGGGGTACATATTATTAAGGCCCTCGTAATAGCCTCTGTATGTACTCATAACACAACAGAAGAAAATTGACGGAGCAATTGTAAGAACGCTGTAAATAGTGTTGGGGTTCTTAACTATAAAATTAGCGTAGGGGTATGATGCAAGAAGAATTGCGCCCGTTCCCAAAACACCCAACAACAAGAATAGCGGGAAGGTTATTTTTAAAACCTGCTTAACGTCACGGTATTTACCCAATGCGGTATTTTTGGAAACAATGGCAGAAATAGCAACGGGAAGACCCGCCATTGAAATGCCGTAAACGGCGGTGTATATGCTGTAGGCAGAATCATAGTAGCCCGAGCCCAACACACCCAAAGCATCACGAAGGGGTATTTTATAAACCACGCCGATTACTTTAACAATAGCGGTAGCTATAACAAGCACCATTGCACCGCCTAAAATGCTTTGCTTTTTACTTGATGATTTTTCAGACATTTTCTTACTCCTTTGCACCTATAAATTCTCTTAAAAGGGAGTCTGCGGGAACACACTCGGAATTTATAGAGGGGAATTTTTCAAGACTGCTTATAAGTCTTTGTGATTCTTTATAAAACTCTGAGTCCTTCGGAAGCTCACTCAATAAATTTATTGCCAAATCCTTAAGAACACAGGTTTCATAAAGATGAATGGTATTAAGCCTTATATCCGCATTATTTTTAAACGGGAATAAATAAGTATCCTCGCCGTATCTTACGGTTATCCACATTTCGTAGGATTTCTGAACGGAATTACCGCGGAATTTATAATCCCTGACCATACGGCGTATAAAACGCATATTGCGTTTATTAAGCACGATATTTCCGTTTTCGTCGTATATACGCGACGAAATGTTAATATAAATTTTCAATAACCTTTCGGCGGGTAAATGGTCGGTTATTTTAGGGTTCAAAGCATGAAGACCCTCAACAATAATAACGTCACCCTCCTGAATTTTAACGTGTCGGTATTCCGATTTTCTTTTACCCGTAAGAAAATCGAACTCGGGAAGATACGCTTCACTATTTGAAAGAAGCTCGGTCATTGTTTTTTGGAAGCACTCAATATCAAGAGCATCCACCGTTTCAAAATCAGGTGTGCCGTCGGGAAATCGGGGTGCATCGCAATTATCAACGTAATAATCGTCAAGGGATACGGTATGACTGTTAATCCCCAAGTCTAAAAGGTGTTCCCTTAATTTTTTAGCCGAGGTAGTTTTACCTGCAGAGCTTGGCCCTGCAATCATTACAATCTCGGTACGACCGCTTTCCGCAATATCACGGGCAATTTTTTTGATTTTATTGTTATATCTGTTTTCACATTGAGCAATAAATTTTTCGGGCTCCGCAGCAGCGGTTTTTATGTATTCAACCGTATTATTCTTGTTAGCCATACACACCCTCCTCTATTTATTGGTACTCACCGAAAAAGGTTGATATTCTTTCTTTTTTCTCTAAAAGCTCAGAAAATCTTGATATGTATTCAAAGGGGAATTTGTAATTGAAAATTCTTTCGATTTTTTCAATCCCCGGCGAAAGCAATTTAGTTACGCTACCTGCACCTACTGAAAGTATATGCTGATATTCCTCCATCATAAGAACATTATATTTACATTCCTTATGCTCCTTGCACCAGCCTACGTTTTCAAAATTACCCAAAGCCTTGCTTTGACGGTACATATAGTAGGGATAATAGCCTGACTTTGTAAGCACTTTCTTTGCATAATCAAGCATTTTAGCAACGTCCTTTTCACTTACGGAGCCACTTTCGTTTTCCGTAACGATGGTTGATGAACGCTTCAATGCAAGGGTGTGGACGGTTATGTTTTCAGCACCTAAGGCAATGGCTTTATCCACACTGTTCTTAAAGCCCTCTAAGGTATCCGTAGGAAGCCCTGCTATTAAATCCATATTGATACAATCAAAGCCGATTTCACGTGCAAGGTTGTATTTTTCTATTGTAAGCTCTGCAGAATGCTTTCTGCCGATGGCTTCAAGAACACCGTTTGAAAAGGTCTGTGGATTAATGCTTATTCTACCCACCTTATGTTTTTTGAGAACCTGAAGCTTTTCAGGTGTAATCGTGTCGGGTCTGCCCGCTTCCACGGTGTACTCGGTACAATTTGTTAAATCAAAATTATCTTCAATTGCGCTTAAAACCCTGTCCAAATCCTCTGCAGAAAGGGTTGTGGGTGTACCGCCACCCCAATAAACGCTTGTAAGCTTAAGCTCGTTTTCCTTAGCTTTCAAGCCTGTGAAGGCAATTTCTTCGCAAAGCTTATTAACGTACTCGGGCATTAATTTTTTTGCACTATCAGTGCCGATTGAATGAGAAACAAACGAACAATACGAGCATCTTGTGGGGCAAAAAGGAATACTGACGTAAAGACTGAAGCTTTTTTCGTCAATGCTTTTTACAATTTCAATTTCCCTTTTGGCAACGCTTAAGGCAAGCTCGGTTTTTTCGGGAGTTGCAAAGAAATGATTTATAAAATAGTCCCTTGCGGTTTCCTCGTTGGTTTCGAGCATTTTGTTCATTATGAGTTTTGATGGTCTGACACCGGTGAGCATACCCCAACCGGGCGCAAAACCGCAAAGCTCCTTTAACAAAGGGTATGCAAGGGACAAAAGCTCGTATTCCTCATCGGTAACCTCTTCATTTTTAAGACTTTTTTCGTTTGAAAGAGTTTCACCCTTATACGAAAATGCCGCCTTAAAGGTTACGTTACCCTCTGCTCGGATTATTTCGGTATAGAAATAATCCCCTGCATCCTCTGTAAATTCTTTTAACGCAATATTCTTTTCCAACGGAAAAAACAACATCAGAAGTTTTTCCGTTTCATATAAAAATTCGTGTGATATACAATATAAATTCATCTTAAATACATATTATATTCTGTTTCGTATTTTACTGTTGTGGCTTCACCGTGACCGCTATAAATTTTAACGTCCTCGGGAAGTCTTTTTATCTTCTGCAGGGTATTCATAAGCACCGTCATACTGCCGCCGTTAAAATCCGTGCGACCTATACTGCCCTTAAAAATAGTATCACCCGTAAATATAGCCTTTTCATCCTTACTGTAATACATTACTCCACCCTCGGAGTGACCTGGCGCACTTATAACGTCAAAGGTGATTTCACCTATAGTGATTTTATCGCCGCCGTTTAAAACCCTGTCGGCAACCGTGGGATAAAAGGGTGCTCCGAAAAATGATGCAAGGCTTACAACACTATCACTAAGTGCCACACAGTCTTTTTCACCGATTAGGATTTCACTTTCGGGGTATTTCTCTTTTAATCTGCTCACACCCTGAATATGGTCAAAATGACCGTGGGTACAAAGAATATATTTTAATTCCTCTATTCCTGCATCCTTAATCGCCTTTAAAAGTGACGGGGTAAAATCGCCAGGGTCAATAACTGCACCGATTTTTGTTTTTTCGTCACAGATTATATAGCAATTAGCACTTACAGGACCTATAGGAAGGGTCGTAATATACATTTTAAACACTCCAGATATCAGTATCAAAGCATATTGTAACGGGACCGTCGTTAATAAGCTCCACCTTCATATCCGCACCAAAAACGCCCTTTTCAACACGCTTAACGCCGTATTCCGAAAGCTTCTGACAGTATAATTCATACAATTCATTAGCTCGTACGGGCTCCTCGCTTGGTGTAAAAGAGGGTCTGTTGCCTTTTTTACAATCGGCACAAAGGGTGAACTGTGAAATTGCTAAGATATCACCCTCAACGTCAAGGACGGATAAATTCATTTTACCCATATCATCCTCAAAAACACGTAAGGCTGCGGTTTTTTTAGCCAACAAATCCGCGTGTTTTTCCGTATCGCCCTTGGTAACGCCAACAAGTATCATATAGCCCTTACCCGAGCTACCCACAACCCTACCGTCAACACTAACGGAGCTTTTTATAACACGTTGTATTACTGCCTTCATGAGTTACTGCTCCTTGTTACGTTAATAACACCGTTGATTTTTTTGAGCTTGGATATAACCACGTTAAGGAAATCCGTGCTCTTAACGGTAATGGTAAGGTAAACGTAAGCCTTGTCGTCCTTAAGCTCACGTGTGTTAATAGCGTTAATCATAACGCGCATATCCGCAAGAAGTGTGGCAACGTCCGCCATAAGAGCCACTCGGCTCTCGCAAAGAATGGCAAGTCCCGCCTTGAATTCCTGCATAGAGTTACCCGTAAGCCAGCGGGCACTTACCCAACGCTCAGGCTCCTCGCAGGAAACTATATCCTTGGGTACGTTCGAGCAGTCACGCTTATGAATTGACACACCGTGGCCACGTGTGATGAAGCCTATAATTTCATCACCGGGAATGGGTGCACAGCAACGTGAAAGCTTAATAAGGCAATTGTCAATACCCTCAATTGTAACACCCTCGCCAACGGCACGCTTAGTCGTTTTTGAGCTATCCTGAACCTTGATTTCCTTGGGCTGATGAAGTGATGAAAGGCGATTATATTCATCCCTGATAAAGGGCATAACCCTCGACATAAAAATACCGCCGTAGCCAATAGCCGCATAAAAATCATCAACTGTTGCGCAATGCTGTCTTTCGGCAAGGGCTTCAATAAGGCTCTTGTATTCCTCGTCGGTAAAACGCATTTTGTTACGCTTGATTTCTCTTTCAAGCTCCGTGCGACCCTCAATAATATTTTCCTCGCGTCGTTCCTTCTTGAACCATGCGCGGATTTTAGTTCTTGCACTACTTGTTTTTACTATATTGAGCCAGTCACGGCTGGGACCCTTGCCGGGCTGTGACGAGGTAAGAATTTCAACGATGTCACCTGTTTGCACCTTATAATCAAGGGGCACGATTCTGCCGCCAACCTTGGCACCGACCATTTTAGTACCAACGGCAGAGTGAATTGCATAAGCAAAGTCGATAACCGTAGCACCCGAGGGAAGGTCGATAACGTCACCCTTAGGAGTGAACACAAAAACCTCCTCGGCTACAAAATCGCTTTTGATTGTGCGAACAATATCCTTAACGTCGTCCGCTTCCTTCTGTGTTTCAAGAAGTTGACGAATCCACGCAAGACGTTCCTCAATATTCTGCTTACCCTTAAGACCCAATTTGTATTTCCAATGGGCGGCAATACCGAATTCTGCAGTTTTATGCATATCCCACGTACGTATCTGCACCTCAAAGGGAATACCCGCCTTACCGATAACGGTGGTGTGAAGTGACTGATACATATTGGGCTTGGGGGTTGAAATATAGTCCTTGAATCTGCCGGGAATAGGCTTGAACATATCGTGGATAATACCAAGACAGTCGTAGCACTCAATAACCGAATTTACTATAATTCTAACGGCATATATATCGTAAATTTCGTCGAAATTTTTGTTCTGCATATACATTTTACGGTATATGCCGTGAACACTTTTGATTCTGGCTTCAAGAGCCGCCTCGGGCACAACCTCGTGAACTCTTTCGCCGATTTGTTTTTTAATGGTTTCAAGGAATTCGTTATGGGATTTACCCTGCTTTGAAAGCTCCTCCTCGATTTCATTATAGCCAATGGGGTCAAGGAAGCTTATGGCTCTGTCCTCAAGCTCCTCCTTAATGGCTCTGATACCTAAGCGGTGAGCAATGGGAGCGTAAATTTCAAGAGTTTCAAGGGCTTTATCCCTACGCTTCTGAGGTGCAACGAAATTAAGGGTTCTGATATTATGCAGACGGTCCGCAAGCTTGATGATAATAACCCTGATATCCTCACTCATTGCAAGGAGCATTTTTCTTACGTTTTCTGCCTGCTGCTCCTCTTTATCCTTAATATCAAGGGGAACCTTACCCAATTTGGTAAGTCCGTCAACAAGGGCTGCAACCTCATTACCGAACTCCTTATTTACTTCTTCGAGAGTTAAGTCCGTATCTTCAACAGTATCGTGAAGCATTGCCGCCGCAACGGATTGATAATCCATACCGTAATCGAGCACAATTTTTGCAACTGCCACAGGGTGAATAATATAGGGTTCACCCGAACGACGCTTCTGCCCGTTGTGCTTCTGACTTGCTATTTCGAACGCCTTTTCTATAACGGCAACCTCTTTTTCGTTAAACTGAGCCGCCGCCTGTTCCCTGAGCTCGTTATACATAAGCTCAACACTCATATTTCCGTCCACATTTTCACCCCCTTCAGTGTGATTCACGCACCTTAACGGCACGTCTGAAAATCTCGGAATTATCCAAAGATGATTTTACGTTTTCGTCGGGTAATATATATTTACCCTCTTTATAAATTATGATACCCAATTCACTAAGTACGTCCAGAGCAATTTTACAGCTCATTATTTTATCTTCGCTAAGGCCAAGTCTGTAGCAGAGCATTTCCGCAGAAAAGTTCCAACCGTTATTGCCCTTTACGTATCTGTAAACGTTGCCGCAGAACTCTCTGTCAACCGCCATAGTGCTTATAACGGCTGACTCCAACTCATCACCACGGCAGAAGGACTCGTAATTATTTAATGAAGCAATTACCTTTTCGTCGTCATAGGCGCTAAGGCGAATATCCTTAACCTGTATACTAACCTGAGTTTTACCCATATATTCATTAGCGGAAAGCTTAACCGCAAGGTCCACCCTGTCCTTTACCGCAAAGGGAAATTCACCCGTTGTAACGGAGAACATAATTGCATTTATACTGCAACCCTTTTTACGCAGACTAAGGCGAAGATGCTTGCCGTTACCAACCGGTTGAACGGACACAAGCTCCATATTATAAAGCCCGAAAAGGGGCTGGGGATTATCCGCACCGTAGGGCTCAAGAATTTCTGCAGATGCTAAAATATCCATATTAATTGACGAAGGATTAAGCTTGCAATCAATGTTGAGAACGGGAACCGCACTTTCGAGAGTTGCCGCATATTCATTAATCATTTTTCTGAAATCGTCAATTTTATCGTTATCTATGCTTAAGCCTGCCGCAAGAACGTGACCACCGTATTGGGTAAGCATACTCTCACAGTAGCTTAATGCATCATAAAGGGAAAAGCCGTCAATACTACGACCACTACCCTTGGCACCGTTCTCACCCTCGGATATAACTATACAGGGCTTGCCGTATCTTTCAACAAGGCGGGACGCAACTATACCTATAACGCCCTGATGCCAACCCTCACCGCTGACAACTATAACCTTGCCGTATTTTATATGAGGATTACCTTCAATAATTTCAATAGCAGACTCGGTAATACCGCCCTCAACACTCTGACGCTGAGTATTTGCATCGGAAATTTCACGTGCAATATCCTCTGCCTCGGTCTTATCCTGAGCAAGAAGCAGCTGTAACGCTCTGTTTGCACTCTGCATTCTGCCCGCCGCATTAATACGGGGAGCAAAGCGGAATGCAAGACTACCCGAATTAACCACTCCCGACGGGTCGCAGATATCCATAAGTGCCTTAAGACCCGTTCTTAAGGTGCCCTCAGTAAGTGCCGCATTCATAAATGCAATACCGCTTCTTACTAAAATTCGGTTTTCGCCCTTAAGGGAAACGATGTCCGCAACAGTGCCCAATGCCACAAGGTCACCGTATTCCTGCAAAAGCTCGTAGCCGTCACTGTCATCAAGTGCACAAATCAATTTAAAGGCAACGCCCACACCTGCCCACTCGGTGAACTCACAAAGTGCATCCTCACGGTGGGGGTCAACAACCGCAACTGCCTCGGGCAACACCTCACCCACCCTGTGGTGGTCGGTTACTACAACCTCTATCCCCAAGGTAGCGGCATATTTAATTTCTTCAAGGGCACTTATTCCGTTATCAACAGTTATGATAAGGCTTGTACCGCGCTCTTTGAGAGTGTCAATGGCACAGTTATTCATACCATACCCTTCACCTTCTCGGTCAGGTATGTAGCAATCAACGTTAGCTCCTCTGGAAACAAGATAAGAATACATAAGCGCTGTCGATGTAACACCGTCAGCATCATAATCTCCGAAAACGGTTATTCTTTCGCCATTGTCAATTGCCGCAGAAACTCTTTCAACAGCCTCTGCCATATCCGGAAGTGTGAAAGGGTCGATTAAATCTGTGTCATAAAGAAAGCTCTCAACTTCAAATTCATCCGTCATTCCTCTGGCACACAGAAGAAACGCTGCAAAAGGCTCGATACCGCAGTTTTCCGCAATATCGGCTGCAAGGTCTCTGTCGCAAGGGGAAACGACCCATTTCTTTCGACTCAAAAAATATCACCCGATTTTAATTTTACATTTTATTATAACATTATATAGCAAGGTTTTCAATGAAAAACGCAAAAAAACCGTCACGCTTAGTGACGGTTTTTCCTTATGATTTCAAAAACTTTTCAACTACGGGTAAAATAAGGAAATCGGTTTTCCTGAAAGCGGTGCTGTGACCGCCGTTTAACACCATTACCTCCTCGGCACCCGCTACGGCTTTAGTAATTTTACGTGAGTGACTGCGTTTAATCATATCAAACTCACCGAAAACGTTCAGAAAGGGGATTTTCAAAACTGAAAGCTTTTTATAGTTAAGCTTTGGCTGACCCACCATCATACCCTCGATCTCCCTGCGTCTTATCCACTCGGGGTCCTTAGTAAGGGCGGCTTTGATTGCATAAATACGGTGGTCCTTGATAATTCCAAGCTGGTCGCCCGTCCTTGTTCCCCTTGTGTTAAGGTTTGAACCGAAAACTGCAAGACGTGAAACGTAATCCTGATATTTTACGCTGAAGCACATACCAAGGTTGCCGCCGTCGGAAAAACCGCAGATATTGGTTTTCTTTATGCCAAGATGGTCAAGAAGTGCCTTAAGGTCATCACAGAACAAATCAAAGGTAAGCTTTTTGTCACCCAAGGGGGTTTTGCCCGTGCCACGGGTTGAAAAGCGGATTATTCTGTAATCCTTTGAAAGGGGCACGTATAAATCCCCCTCAAAGCAACGGTAATCACCACCATTGCCGTTGAGCATAACAAGGTTTTCACCATCGGGATTTCCGCTTACGTGGTACTCAAAATCAAGTCCGTCGTGTTTAAAAAATGAATGCTCAATTACGTTTACCTGATTTTCCATTTTACACCTCTATAATATTATCGGGCACTTCATTCACACACAAAATTTCGTGCACACCACTTTCAAGCTTTTGACGGCTAAGCCCTGTTTTTTCAAAAACAAAGCCTTGAGGAAGTATAATCTGCCCGTAAATTCCCTCGGGCTTTTCTATTTTAAGTGTAATTATGTTACTGTTCTTTTTCCACGAAACGTTCACTACACCCTCGGTACTGTCATAAAAAGCAGTAACCTCAGTAAGGGGTGCAATAAAGCAGGGCTCAATATTAATTTCCTTCCAATCGTCCTTGTAGGGGTTAACGTTTATACCTGCAAAATATCGCATAAATATTGCAGAAACGTCCGAATAATTGTGATGATTAAGGGAATCGGGAAATTCGTTTTCGGGATGGAAATTCTCGGGCAATGCGGTGTAGCCACGTTTAACCCAGTTGCCATACGAGGGATAGTCGGGTCTTGCAATCATTTTGTAAGCAAGGTCTGCCCTGCCGTAATCACAAAGCACTCTGAAAACGGGTCTTACACCGATAAAGCCGAAGTCGACGTGGTTGTCATCCTCCGCAATAATTTCTACAAGCCGCTTGAAAGCCTCCTGCTTTTCAGCCTCGTCAAAGACGTTGTAATATATTGCCATTGCCTGTGAGGTCTGACATCTGCCTGCGGCGGTCATCGTTTTAAAATCAATAAGGTATTTTCTTACTGCACTCCTTAACTCATCGTAAAGCTTTTTGCAAAAATCCCTTTGATTTTCTTTGCCCATAACCTCAAACATATATACACATTTGTCAAGGTAATCCATACCCATTACGGTACAGGTAAATTCCAACGGGGCTTTCATAACCGTTACGGGACACCAGTCACCAAGACCGAATTCCATAGTGCCCCTTTCGTTACGCTTTCTTGAAAGGAAATCCGCATAACGAATAAGTGCATGGGCGCTTTCCTCCATTATGGATTTATCGCCCCTGTAAATATATTCATAATACGGAAGGTACGCTAAAACACAGTCCCATGCAGTGCCTAAGCCCCTGCCGTAGCCCCATTTATCCGTGGGCACGATGCCCGGTATCATACCGTTGTCATCCTGTGCCTTTACGATATTGCGCATCCATTCTCTGAAGGATTTTTCGGGCGTCAGGTTCATAATCATCTGCTCACAGGAAATTGCCGCATCACCCGTCCAACCATTCTTTTCACGCTGCGGACAATCCGTAGGAAAATAAAAGAAATTGGAAAGTGTGGAATTACGCGCCATTGCCTGTAATTTATTTAAGGTTGTGTCGGAGCAACGGAAATTACCACGCTCCTTTATATCCGAGCTGTACACGGTAAAGGTAATTAAATCCTCAGTTGCCTGCTCGTCGGTTATGCCGTACACAACGCAGTATCTTGCACCGTGATATGTAAATTGAGGAGTGAAAACCTCCTCCCCGTCACCCTTAAGAACGTAAATATCCCTTTGCGAATAGCCGTCGGGGTAAAAATGCACGTTACTGATATCGGGGTTGCCGTTTTCGTCAATGTATTCACCGAATTGTAAATCTATCTTCTGACCGCGGAAGCCCTTGATTTTAAGTCTTTCAATACCTGCGGTGGTAATGCCGAAATCATAAAGCCAACCCTCACGCTCTGTGGTGGGAAAATCGCAACAATCCTTACAAACCCTTTCATTTGACCTGAAGGGTACTGTGGTACATTTATATATTTTTATGGGCTTTAATTCCCTTACGGGAAGTATGGGCTCCGCCTCACAAAGGCGTTTTTCACCTCTGGGAGTGGGTGCGATTACAACGGTATTCCAATGTGAATCCTGATAATCCACCTCTGCCCAATTTTCGATTTCGTTTCTTGCATCATAAAAGCAACCCGCACGTAAATCGTCAAATAAAATCCCCGAGGGTGCGGTTTTCACTCTTTGGTCCGCTTCAAACAGATAGTCCTGCATTGCAATGTCCGTAACCTCAATACCGAAAGCAACCGAGGGTGCACCACGGAAATCAGCTTTATCAAAATCCCATATTTCACCACCGGGTGCGTTCTGCATACCGTTGCCGAGAATAATACCCAAAACGTTTTTGCCGGGCTTTAAAAAGGGAGTTATATCATATTCATCGTAATAAATCACGTGGTCGGGGTTGGAAATATACGGGGCAAGAATACCCTTTGTTATTTTCCTGCCGTTAATAAATGCCTCGTAAAAGCCTGCGCAACCAATGGTAAGCTTACCAACTTGCGCCTCGTCCTGAATTACAAAGGTCTTTCTGAGCAAGGGTGCCGAAACGTATTTTTGATAGGTTGAATACTCGTACCCTGCTGATATAAATTTATTTGAAAGCATAAAAACACCTCCGTATTTAGTTATATAATACTCCAACTTGTAAGCTATGTAAATATTTTTTTGTTGACGGATTAATCACTTTTTAGTAAAATTGATTTATCATTATTTAAAGGACTAAAAAATGGAGCTTTCAGAATATTTTATTACACAATGCCGTGCCATGGGCGTTTTTTTACGTGCCTCATCACCCAACATAAAAAAACTTGTTTCGGGTAAAAAGGGCAAGGACCACGTAGGCGTTGCGGCAACATACAGCTTTGACAAATTCAGTTTACGCATAATTTATATGGAGCAGGGCAGAAAAGCCTACGCTCAGCAATCAATATGGCTCACCGTCACCCTTGATGAGGAGCCCTTGCTCCCCTTTTCCGTATACGACGTACTTGCCTTTGCAGAGCCCGAAAACTTTAACTGCTATACCTACACTTACGTGGACTCAAAGGAGCTTATGCAGGACTGCTTCGGCGAAATAAACGGGCTTTTAATTAAGCTTATTCCCGAACTTTCACAAATACTTGAAAACGGTATTGAGAAAAACCGACTTATTTCATCGCAAAAGGAAAGCATAAACCGTTACTTCGGCGATAACGTGCTTGAAAGCAGTGGTATGTTAGGCGCCACTGGGGACAAGATTTTAAACCTTATGCTCAAAAACTACTTTGATGCACAAATTGAATGTGCCGTTATCGGCTCTCAGTCACTTTTTTATGAGGGCAAAACCGAAAAGGCACTTAAAAAACTGAAAAAGTCAAAATTCCGTACCCAATATCACGAAAATCTTATTAAATATCTTGAAAACGGCGGTGCACCCCTTAAGGAAAGTGCGGTCACAAAAGAGGCTTCCATAAAAAAGGGCTCTAATCGTCATAACGGCGGTATTAAGGGTGTGCTTAAATACGGCGGACTTTCACTTCTTTTCATTCTTGCCCTTTCGGTTCTTTGCATACCCGTTTATTACGGTTTGTGTGAGTTTGTTTTCAGAGACAGTCTTTATTATATGGGGCTTTTAGAAAATATTGTTTTATTCCCCGCCTTCTGCACCCTGCCCGGTTGTGCCATAGCAATACGCTTTATTAACCGCAACAAAAAGCAAAAGGCTAAGGATTCGCAGAAAATCCACTCGCCCAAGCTCAACTCCGCCGCACTTACGTTTATAAAATGCTTCACCATTTTTGCAGAATGTGTAGTTATTTTAGGCTTTGTTACAAGCCTTAATTCCACCACGGTTTTTTACGAAAATTCATTTAAATACACCGAAGAGGATTTCCCCCTCTCACAAAGTGAACTGAATTATGACGTTGTTGATTATTTTGCCGTTGTTGAAGGCTATAAAATTGAGGGTGAATTTATAAAGGACCGCCACGTTGTAGCAGTTACAACAAGCAAAAACAAAATTGATTTATATAATTCGTCATATTTTTCTGCAGACGATTTCAAAGAAAATGCCGAAGATTTTTTAACTGAAAAGGGCGTTGAAATCAAAAACGTAAAGACATTATAAAAAACAGATGTGAGAAACTCAGGTTTTTCACATCTGCTTTTATTTTAAAGTGTTACTTCACCGCTAAGACGAATATCCCTTGAGGATGAAGCGGCAAAAATATTAAATTTACCTTCTTCAACAACCCATTCATAAGCTTGATTCATAAGCCTGAATGCTTTGTAATCAAGGTTGAATTCAACCTCCTTGGTTTCACCCGCATCAAGAGTAATACGCTTGAAATCCTTAAGGAGCTTAAGGGGGGTAACAACCGAGCTTTCGCAGTCCTCAACGTAAATCTGCACAACCTCGTCACCTGCTACGGCACCTGTGTTTTTAACCTTTAGCTTAATGTTAACATCCGTATCGCCTGTTTTAGTAATAACAAGGTCGGAATATTCAAAATCGGTATAGCTAAGACCAAAGCCAAAGGGATAAAGCGCATCGCCCTTGCCCTCGTAATATTCATTACTTGCACCGGGGAGCATTGAGTAATAGCAGGGAATCATAGTTGACCTTCTGGGAAGTGAGAAGGGAAGTCTGCCGGCGGGATTAACCCTACCCAAAAGCACGTCCGCAATAGCCTGAGGACCCTTTTCGCCACCGAACCAGCAGGAAAGCACCGCATTTGAAAGGTCGCTTTCCTCCTTTATGGCAAGGGGCTTGCCGTGAATCATAACAAACACTATGGGCTTACCTGTTTCAGAAAGCTTTTTAAGAAGCTCGCCCTGTTTACCGCAAAGGGTAAGCTCACATCTGTCCCTACCCTCACCGCTTGATATAGTGTCGTCACCGCCACAGAAAATAATAAGGTCGCTTTCACTAGCATATTCAAGAGCCTCGGCAATATTCTCGCTCTGCTCCTCTGCCTTAATACCCATAAGGTGGTGCTGGTCACCTAAAGCAAACTGAAAATCACCGTCACTTATACCGCAACCGTCACTTTGTAAAATTTCTGCTTCGGGCAATTCGGCTTTTAATACGTCGTAGATTGTATCTAATTTTCTGTCAACGATTTTTGCAGAGTAACCGCCCAATCTTACCTTGTCGGACGAAGGCCCGATTAATGCAATTTTCTTGTATTTTTCTGCCTTAAGGGGTAAAATTCCGTCATTTTTAAGAAGAATAACGGATTTTTGAGCAATTTCAAGGGCTTTGTCAAGGTGTGCCTTACAGTTAACCACCTCTTTGTAGGCATTTTCATCCGTATAGGGATTTTCAAAAAGACCCAATTCGAATTTTAATTTAAGAACTCTGCGGCAGGATTCGTTGATGTTTTCTACATCGAGCTTGCCCTCGTTCACTAATTCCTCGAGGGAATCAACCCACAACTTATCGGGGTATTCGTCACCGCCCTGACAGTCAAGACCGTTCTTTTTTGAAAGGTAAATTGCATCCTTGGGGGATTTTGCCATTTTGTGAAGGTAGTGAACACGCCTTAAACCGCCCCAGTCAGAACGGCAAATTCCAGGAAGACCGAAACGCTCCTTAAGAACGGTTTTGAGATAATGATTTGACGTCATTAAAAGGTCTCCGTCAATAGAGTTATAGCTTACCATAACGTCCTTTGCGCCACCCTCTTTGATTGCCGCTTCAAAAACGGGCAAATAGCAGCTTTCGATTTCCCTTGTACCTGCTCTTGCAGTACCGCAGTTCACACCGCCCTCGGGTATACCGTGAACGCAATAGTGCTTGGGCTCGGAAATTACCGAATCCTTTGCGGAAATATCACCATTCTGATGACCCTTTACAATATTCACCGCCATTTTTGTTGAAAGGCAGGTATCCTCACCAAAGGTTTCCTCGGTTCTGCCCCAACGGGGGTCACGTGCCACGTCAAGGTTGGGTGCAAGGATTTCAAAAATACCCAAGGACCTTGTTTCTGCGGCTATAACTCGACCTGCTTCATAAGCGTATCCGGGCTCAAAGGTTGCCGCCCATGCAGTAGGAATGGGTAAAACCGTTGCTCTTGTACCGGCTATGCCGTGAAGTGCCTCACCCGTAAAAATAACGGGGATTCCGAGACGTGAATTTTCAATAAAAAACCTCTGCAATTTATTCATTACCGCAGGTACACAGTAGTTGTCGTGAAGATAACCGAGACCGTCGGGAAAATCCTCACGAAGTTTATCCCAATAATAATCGGTTGTGGGGGTTACTGAGCAATGGTCGTCGGGATGAACCTCGGTAGCATACTGACTGCCGAACTTCATATCAAGCTGAGCCGCCTTTTCGCGCAGGGTCATACGAGAAAGCAAATCCTCCGCACGTTCCTCGGGCGAATATTCGGGATTTTTATAAATAGGTAAAAGGGACATTTTAAATCCTCCGATAATTGCAGTTAGCCGAAACGCTTAAATGCGTTTCGGCTAACCATTATTAATATTATAATTCAAGTAACTTGGGGTCAATATCTTCAAAAATAAATGAATTCTGTATCATTCCCGCCTTCATATGAACCTTTTGATATACTACTCGGTTCTGAGGTGTGAGTGTGAAAACAGGGTCATTACTCTTGCGGTTCATACCACAAGCACAATGGAACTTGTAAGTACCATAGGGAAGAGGGAAGCAAAGAAGCTCCTTGTTGCCGATTAAACCAACACCCTCGCCATTGATATAAAGTTCAAAACCGTTTGCAATACCTGCAAAGGAACCCTGTCTGTAAACATACACACATGCATCAGGAGCAAAAGGAACAGGCTGACCGCATGAAGGACAGGGAGCACCGTTACCTTCAATATTACTTACCTTACCGCAACCGGGACACTTAACTCTGAAATTAGGTTTCATAATAATTACCTCTTTATAAATATTTTTTATTCTTCAGTTACGCTTGCCTTGTATGCTGCTACGGCCTCATCGTAAGCCTTCATTGTTTCCTCTGTGGGAACGTACTCTGCCCTTTCGGTGTTAACGATTGTAGGAGCACTGCCGTCTGAATGGTAGCAGGGTGTAAGGAAATCGTTTTCGTAAAGAAGTCTGTCTTCCTCTTTGCGGAAGTCGGGAATATCATAGGGCTTGCCGTATTCAAGTGCACTTCTGTGACCTAAAATTGCAACGGAAGCCATTGTTGTTGCAAAATACTCGTCAAAAATGGGCTTTCTGTTTTCACGGATAGCGTTAAAGAATTCTCTGACAATAAAGAAGTCGCCACCGCCGTGGCCTGCTTTTTCTGCAGCCTCTTTTGCATCAGGCTCAAAGTCTGCTTCATAGGAGCTTACTCTTTCCATTCCCTCGGGAGTATGCTCTGCATTGAAGGAAAGAAGAACCTTGCCGTCCTCTGCACGAAGATTTTCAATCTGACCAAGCTCACCGCATACACGGTATGTGTTTGCGTGACCGCCGAAATGTGACCAACCTGTTACACGGAAAACAGAGTCATCATCGTTAAGAATTGTTACAACGGCACTTCTGTCGGGCAAACGCCAATAAAGGTCGCCACCGCCGTTTTCTGCATTAAGAGGACCGAAAACGGGCATTGCAGTAACACGCTTGGGGAAGGCACCCGTAATGTACATAAGGGGGCCTAAGGAGTGGGTTATGTAATAAATTCTGGGGATATGGTATCTCCAATGCTTTGATGTGGGGCAATAGTGAGCAATTTCCTTCTGAGAAATAATGGGATGGTTGTACTCACCCTCACAGAACAACGCCTTACCGAGAACACCGGAGCGATAAACCTTACGCATTTCCTGATTGAATTTCATAAAGGGATAGTTTTCAGCAATCATATAATATGCCTTGCTCTTTTCACAGGCTCTTACAAGCTGAACGCCCTCACCCATTGAAATGTTTGAAGTACACTCACTTAAAACGTGAATATTCTTTTCAAGAGCCTTAATTGCATATGGAGTATGCTCGTGGAAGTAGTTGCAAAGGAAAACCGCTTCAAGACCCTCGTGATTTATAAATTCATCAAAATCTGTATAAGTGGTAACACCCTCGTGCTCCGCTTTTGCTTTTTTAAGTTTTTCCTCGTCAAAGTCGCAAACAGCTACAACCTCACCGTTATTTGCGGCAACACCGTCGTAAAAACCACTGCCTCGACCAAGACCGAAAATACCGAATTTTATTTTATCCATAACCAAAACCTCCGTAGGTTAAAATACTGGCTTCATATTACCACATATTTCTATATAGGTAAATATAAAACCAGTACAAAAAATTTTTATTTTTTTAAACAAATATCACTAAATATCAGAGTAAATAGCCTAAAAATCAGGAATTGAAATTATCCGCATAGCCCATAACGTTCTGCTGACGTCTTTCACTGAGTTCTGCATACATCCAGTCACGCTTCTGACGTGAGATGGGCCACAGGAATTTAGGCACAATTCTGAGAATACCTGTAACTGTGGGTATGATTGTGCACAGAGCAAACTCCCAGAATTTTGTCCTATCATTCTGAGCACCCACCTCAAGCCCCTGCACGTAGCCGATTTTCTTCATAATAAGGCTTGTAACAGAGCCTAAAAGGGCGCTTTGCACCTTGAGAATAAGTCCTTTTGCAACGCCCGTGGTAGCTTCCATACGGTAGCCGTTCTTCCACTCGCAATAGTCCATAGCCTCGTTCCAGAGGTCGGCGTTAATAACCTTTGAAATACCCCACGACCATTTCACAAACCATTCCTTAAGACCGAAGGCTATACACATAGGCACAGTCCGTTTAAACATCTTTTTGTTGTCGGTCATACCGAAAAGGAACAGGGCAATTGATATGGCACTGTTATAAACGTCATTAAAAATCCACAGGGATTTTGATGAAAAACGCTTTCTTAAGGGGCCTACAAAGGCATAGCTCAGGCTTCCGTTTGCCGAAGAAGGTATATTCAACAGGGTAATAAGCGAATAATTACCCAAAACGTCTATAAAGTAGTTTGCCTCGCTTTTACTGATTGAGAAGTTGCCCAAAAATTCGGAGGTGCACATCAAAAGCACGGGATAGTTGGACACAATTGCCCTCATACCCTGAGTGACGCTCGGTTTTTCAATGGATTGGGGCACACGCTCCTTTGACTGCATAAAGAACCAGAAGGTACAAAGGGAGGATATAAGTGCCGTACTGCTACCCATTACCATAAAGACAGAGCTAAGCTTCCACGGTACAACCTTGTTGTTAACAAGGTCTATCAGAATACCCATTATATAACGGGGCAAATCCTCACCCATAAAGCCCGTAAGAAGCTCCGCAAGGGTTATAAGGCGGATACGCTCGTTGGGGTTGGGTGTAATTGTGGACATATAACCGCTTTTTGCAACATTTGTAAACGTACCTGCAGTTTCATTTATAATTGCAAAAAAGTAATAGTAAATAAGCTTGGGCAAATAAGTGCCACCGGTTGTGCCGAAGAACAAGGGCAAAAGCCAGGTGAACACACCCATAATGGTAAGGGGTATCTGCATACCCACAAGATAGGGTCTGAATTTACCTATTCGTGTTCTTGTGCTGTCAACAATAACCGAAACAAAGGTATCGTTAACTATATCCCACGCGGCGGTTACAAGGTTCATTACCGCACTTACGGTAAAGTCAATATTAACTACGTCCCATATATATCGCTCAGAAAAGGAGTTAATGTTAAAGGTGTTTGACCAGTCGTTAAGAAGGTACGAAACCGTTTCCTTAACGCCTACGTAGTTGTGACCCTCGTAATAACGGACGCTTTCATCGGCTGTGGCAACCTGTGTGGAAGCAATCACTTCATTTTCACTCATTTTGCCACCTCCTCAGTATTTTCACCATCGTTTACGTATACGGTGCATTGGTCGGTAAAGATTTTACCCAGATACTCTAACTCAACGGTTATTATAACGGGGGTATCGCTACACTTAACACCTGTAACGTAACCCATTTCATCAACTGTAGCAACCTTTTCATCCGATGAAATAAATCGAACGGTATAATCGCTGTAGTCCTCAAGCTGAGCGCTTACAGTAAGGGCTACCTCACCCTTTTCGTTAACCGTTACTTCATCCTCAAGAAGGTCGATACCCGCATAAAAATACTCGTACCTTTGAGTAACGCAATATGTAAACTGAACTTCCTTTTCACCGAACACCGAAAGCCTTTCAATGAAATTAAAATCGCCTTTTACGTTGTAATTCCTTTGAATCTCCACGTATTCGATTTCGTCGGTAATTCTGTTAACCTTTGCTTTAATATAGAATTTATCGGGGGTTACCTCAACTGACGAAATCTTGCATTCGGATGCTATTTTATCATTGATAGCGTCGATTCCATCGGCTAAATCCTTAACCCCAAAGGTGGATTTTTCTGCCTCGTTGACTACGTATTTTCCGTCAAGCTCAAGGTCAATATAATAAAAATCCCCGTCAACAATCGTTCCGTCCTCGTTAAGAAGATTTTTGCCCGTGTCATCAACTGCACCTACGGTAAAGCTGCCCTTTAGATTATCCGAGGGTTCAAGCTCAAGCAACGGCTTTTCGCCTGTATTTTCACCAAAAACACCCGTTACGTCGTCACCGTAAAGCCCATCGACTAAAGGAATAAAATAATTCTTGGCATAGGCAAAGATATTTTTATCTCTGTCACTTGCATTGCCGTCCTTATCCAAAACCACAATATTGCCATCATCAACGCTTACGTCGGTAAATGAATTCACCTTTATAAAATCGTTGCCTATGGCTTCGTTTGTTAAATTATATAAGTAGTCGATAAGCTTTTCGTCTGTAAGCTTAGTTTTACTTTCTGCATTAACCATGGTACTGACTGCGCCCGAGTCGTCACCGTCAATATTTTTAACGGTAACAACCAACGTTACCATACAAAGCACCATTGCAAGCAAGCTACAAGCGCCGAACAAAACGAACTGTTTTTTCTTACTTGTTCCTTTTTTACTCAAGAAGGGTCACCACCCTTCTCCTGATTTTCGGGTGAAGCGAAAACGGGCAACGGCAAATCATCAATATTGACCTCGCCCTTTTTAATGCGCTTACGCATTTCAACCCTTTTAAGGTCAAGCTCATCTATTTCGGCAGATATATTCTTTTTAATCACAAGGTGATTAAGCACAAAAATCATCAGGAATACAAGGCAACATACAATTGCGCCAACACCCGATTTTGCAACTAAAATCCCACCGAAAACAGAGGGAATTATAAAACTGAGAACCGCACAAGCAATGCAAAGAACAATACCTGCAACAGATAACACACGCATTGCCCTTGCGCCCTTTCGGATATTCAAAAATGATAAAATTAAGGCAACAAATACCCCGAGTCCCGCAAGAACCATAAGCACAAAAAGACCCAAAAAGCCAAGGCAGAGCCCCGCTTCGGTGGGGGTATAACCCAACAAATCAAGCAGTAGCATTAAGGTTCCGTCGGAAAAGCCATTATAAATACCCAAGGCACTGAGGGTGAATTTTGAATTAATTACGTCAAGACTTGTGCTAACCGTAAGAAAGGGTATAAAAATACTGCCGATGGCAAGAACCATTGCAACGATTCTTAAAATCTGCAAGGGTCCCTTAATAAAATTGGCTTTAAGCCTTGCAATAATTATATGTGCCGTAGCATACTCCAGCTCGCATTTTTTTGCATCCCTGGTAAGCAATTCCTTTTGCTGACTGTAAAAAATATTTACTCCGCAATGCTTACAGTTGGGCGCAAGGTCAAATCTGCCGATTTCACCGCCACAATTGGGGCATTTCATTTTTAAACCTCCCCTTTTTCAGTTTTTTAATCAAAGAGATCTCCGAATATAAGCTTGAAGTCATCCTTGTCCGGTATAGCGTATTTGAATATAGCGAATATAGCAAGACCACCAAAACCTACAATTAAATCAAGCACAATTAAAATCGGAACACCTGCGCACAAAAACATAAAAAAGAACACAAGCGCAACAAGTGCTATTACAAGCCCTAACGTAGAAGGCTTGAAGCCACTCTTTTCTTCTTTTTCAATCTCCTTTAATTCAAGGATTTTGTCGGTTTTGTTTGAGGAAATATTCAAAGAATATAAAACCTTAGTGGCAGTTGTAACAGCCTCTGCATCCTTTGTTTTTTCTGATACAACGTAATAAATGCTGTCTTCGTCATAGGTCTTGGCATCTAAGATGTCATAAATCAGTTTTCTTTTACCGCTACCCGAAAAGTCAACCATATAAACCGAGCTTGCCTTGTCATCGGTAGAAGCAAACACAATCCTGTCTTCCTTAACCAATAGCACTTCCTTTACATCTTCGCAAAGCTCCTGTAAATTAGAGCCGTCCATTCTGACCTTAACCAAGTCATCATTGCTGTTTATGTAATATAAATAGCCGTTTTTCAGTTCAACAAACTTTTCAATATCAGCGGCAACAACCTTAAAGTCAGTACCGTCAAGACGGGCTTTACATAGAACGGAGTTATAGCCTATCCTACGCACAAAGTAAATAAAGCCGCCCTGCTCCAATAAAACCTCGCTTATATAAAGAGGCCATTCCTTTCTTTCTGAACCATCAAGGTTAGCGTTAATCAAGGTCTTGTTTTTAGAATTGCCGATATAATAGAAAATTTTGTTCTGTATTATGTGACAGAAGCTGTAAATGTTTTTCTCAATAAGTATTTCTTCATCAGAATCAAAATACCTGATATAAAGATTTTTGTTTTTATCGTTCGGCATATCCTTGGTATACACCACAAAATCCTTACCGAGAGATTCAACAGTTATTTTATTACCAATTATTTCAATTATTTTTAAAGTGTCAACGTTAATAATTGACGTAGCATTTACCAATTTGTTTTTATCATTTTTAACCTTATGGGTATAAACAATTTTATCGTTTTCACTCGTAACAACCGCTTTGACATTTTCAACAATTGTTGTTAACGCACCGGTGCTTAAATCCAATACCTCTATTTTATGTTTGGTGCTTTCATCCTCTTTGTAGGAAAGCAAAAATGCTCTTCTGTCATAAGCATAAATAGAAGTTTTTTTGAACTTTTTTGTTTTATCAATTTTTGTATTGGTTTTTTGTGTGAAATCGTATTTCCTGAGATTGCCTAAATCATCCAGATAATAAAGCGTATCCGCATAATTTGTGATAATCTGACTTATTCTTCTGATTAAAATTTCTGAAGAAATCTTGCCGTTTTCGGTTTTGTGCAGGTTAAATACAGTGTCAACGGGTTCTTTTTTGAAATAGTACTGTTTTCCGCCTATTTCAAGAATATCCAAAATAAGATAATACCTATTAATTTCACTGATTAATTTTTCACTGTCGGAATAGCCCTTTAACCCGTATAAAACGTTCAAAGCCTCAACGTAATTTTTTTCTGAAAGCAAAGAAACCGCTTTGTTATATTCTGCCTGAGCATCTATTCCCTGTGCGGCAAGCTGGTTTGCAATAGCAAGGCTTTTCTCAGCAACGTAAGCTTTAACCTCAGGAATATCCTCAACTGCATCATATAATACAAGGGTACTGTTATTCTTAACGTTCTGAAGGTAATCGGTATATTCATTTATTTCCGCTGTATCAGCACCATATTTACGGGCTTTGGCAAGTGCTTTTTCTACGTCGGAAAAAATTCTTTCTTTTGAAGCATAGATGGATTTGGATATTCTTCTATACGCATCAAATACACTATATGATTCAAGATTATCCTTTTTATATTCTTCTATTACCTTTTCCAATAACGCTCTGCAGCCCTCGACCTTGTGAGCAAATGGCACCAACAACGCTTTAACGTATGCAAACCAAGTATTTTTATCATCTGCCGATGAGGTTTTAAGGGAAGCCACAAGCTCGTCAATTGTTTTTATAGATAAGCTTTGAGCATAAATAAATGAGTCCCAGTCATATTCCTCAAAAAACTGCTCCATATACGCCACTGCTGATGAAGACGTCTTTATACCTTCAACACGCAACACACCACCGAAGCCTACTTCTGTATTTTTAATGACGGGTGCAGCCACTTCGGTAACCGGAACGATAGAGTTGCCGCAATAGACACAAACAATAACGTCCTTTTCGTTTTCTGCCTTAAGACTTGCTCCACAGGTGGGACATTTCATCAATTTCAAATTTGCTTTAGCCATACCTTTTATCTCCTCAAAATTTATTTCTTTTTAAATAATTTACCCAAAAAAGATGTTGTTTCGGTTGCCATATCAATGTAATTAGAGGCTCTTGTGTAGTCATCATAAACATCGTGCTCTATCATAGTTTTTCGTCCTTGGGCTATAAGTTCCTCTTCAACTTCAACCATAACGTGGTCAGCAACCTCACTGATTTCGTGTTTTATTATCTCCGAACGATTTTCCTTGAACATCTGCTTTGCAGTTTCTTTTGCAAAATTCTTTTCCTCTGCCGTCATCTGATAGGGCTTAGGTGTACAACGTGTCAGAAGTAAATTAAATCTGTCCGAAAGACCGCTTGATGCAAACCTTGCTTCAAATTCGGTGCAATCTGCACAACGTTCTCCCAAAGCATTTATTTCTGCAACGAATGATTGAACCTCGGGCACCAATTGTTGAGGCACATCATAATATTTATTGAAAAAATCCACTCTGGAATTTACACTGACTCTTACATACTCATTCATACAATCAACCCCTGCGTATTTTTTTATTTCTGATATATCTTCACGTAATCAACAATGAATTGGCATTGATAGTCATTTTCAAAGCCTTCGAATTTTTCTGCATCGGGTGTGCACAGTGATACAATGGGCTGTAGCTTTTCCTCACAAACACCGTTGCCGAAGGTTGAGCGGGTAGTTTCAACGCCGTTTATATAGAAAATGTACTCATCCTCGGTCCATTCAAGACCGTAGGTGTTATATTGCTCGTAGGGCTCGGGAACCTTAAAATCGCCCAAAATTGCTGACTGAAAGCCCTCTTTTTCGCCGTCAACACCCGCACAGTGTATGGTCGAGGTTATGCAGTCTTCGTCAAAGCACTCAAAAATATCAAGCTCGGCACCACCGACACCACCATTTGAATACTCCGCTTCATAGGGGTGCTCCGCCTGTAGCCAGAAGGCACTCCAGAAGGCGTCGCCCTCGCTACAGATACAGCGGATTTCAAAATAACCGTTTTTATACCATTCGTGCAGGGCAATTTCACCGCCGTACCAGCCCGCACCGTATTCGCCGTCCGCAAGGTATTCACCCGTTAAAACAACGTTACCGTCCTTAAGTGAAACCTGACTTGGTGCGGTAAAACCGCCACGGTCCGCACCCGAGCCACGATAGTACCATTTATCTGAATCGAGGGTATCACCCTCAAACTCATCGTAAAAAACCAATTCATAGCCACTTAAATCTATTTCCTGACCACGTGGTGAAACGGGTGTACCGAAAAGAAGCATACTCATAAGCTCAACAACGGCAACGCCACCTGCAACGGCACCTTTAAATGAAAAATTATCAAAAATACCCTTGAAGCTTTCTGCAGCCTCACGCAGAGCCCAGGCCTCCCTGTAAACGAGCCCTAATTTTTCAATAATCCACTCAACCATACAGTCGCCCCCTTTTTATTAATTCTAACATATTGATGTAATATCTGCAACAAAAATCTGCTACCCGAAAGGATAGCAGATTTTTTTGTATTTATCAGCATTTTTCTGCCTTTTCAAGGGCAGCGTCAATGTTATCGGCAAGCATAATTTTATCAAGAAGACCTGCTTTTTCAAGGGTTTTCATGGGCTGGTCATTCACGTGGGAGAAGATAAGTGTTTTATCCTGCTTTTCGCAAAGCTTAACTATGGTTTCAAGGCTGTGAAGTCCCGTAGCATCAATAGCGGGCACACTACGCATTCTGAGAATTATTACCTGCTTATTCGCCCTCTTGATAACGTCGGTAATTTTAGTTGATGCGCCGAAGAAAATCGGGCCCGTGATTTCAAACACCATTGTGTTTTCGGGCACTTTTTTAAGCCTTATGCTTTCATCATCGTTATTTTCGTCAAATTCCTTCCAGCCGTGAGCATCAGTAACGTCACTCATACGTTTCATAAACATAACTGTTGCAAGGATAATACCTACGATAATTGCAACAACAAGGTCAAACGCAATGGTAAGAACGAAGGTAACAAGAAGAATGAGTGTATCGCTCTTGGGTGATTTTTTAATAATGGACACAAATTCACGCCACTCGCTCATATTATAAGCCACAACAAAGAGGATTGCCGCAATAGTGGGCATGGGGATATACCCTGCCAAGGGCATAAGAAGAACAAGCACAAGAAGAAGCACAACCGCGTGAACCATACCCGCAACGGGGGTTCTGCCGCCGTTTTTGATGTTTGCCGCCGTTCTTGCACTGGCGCCTGTGGCGGGAATACCGCCGAAAAGTGCCGAGGCAATATTACCCGCACCCTGAGCAATGAGCTCGGTGTTTGAATTATGTCGGCTACCCGTCATACCGTCTGCAACAACGCAGGAAAGAAGCGACTCAACCGCCGCAAGCACCGCAATTGTAAAGGCATCGGGCATAATGGCTTTAACTGTTTCAAAGGAGAATTCGGGAATTGACGGCATAGGAAGGTCTGATGAAATCTCATAAAGTGAGCCGATGGTGTTTACGTTCATATCGAACACCTTAACAAGTGCCGCAGAAATGACGATGGCAAATATTGAGGGCGGTATCTTCTTGATGAACCTGGGGAAGATTATGAGCACCGCAAGTGAAACCGCACCGATAATAAGCGCCTCGTAGTTAAAGGTATGCATTTGGTGCACAATTTCTTCAACCTTTTCAACCGTTTCAATGGGTGATTTTTCAAAGGTAAGACCAAGAAAGTCTTTAATCTGGCCGATAATAAGGGTTACCGCAATACCCGTTGTAAAGCCCGTTGTAATTGTGTAGGGAATGAATTTAATAAGACTGCCGAGCTTGAAAACACCCATAAGCACAAGTAAAATACCCGCAATAAGTGTTGCAAGCACAAGCCCCGAAAAGCCGTTTTTGGCAACAATACCCGCAACAATTGTGGCAAAAGCCGCCGTAGGTCCCGCAATCTGAACACGGCTACCACCGAGTGCCGAAATAACGAAACCCGCAATTATCGCCGTATAAAGACCCTGCTCGGGAGTAACGCCCGACGCCAGAGCAAGAGCAATTGAAAGGGGCAAAGCAATAATGGCAACAATAATACCGGACGTTAAATCCTTACCAAACTGAGCACCGCTATAGCCCTTAAGGGACGTAACAAGCTTGGGTTTGAAAATTGATTGTTTTTTCTTCTCCATTTTTTACACCATTTTCCATTAAATTTACCGCTTGATTATATGCCTTAATTCAACGCTTTTCAAGGAAAATCGGCACATTTAAAATAATTCTATGTTTTGTTGAAAACCAACAAAACATTTCCTGTTATTCTGTGCAAAATGCAGAGCACATCCCGTTCGTTTGCTTTACTGTTCTTGTTGATTTATTTATTAAGACTGCAATTTTTTCTTGGGTTATCTGCGGGTTGTTTTTCAAAATATTTAAAACAGCCATTTCTTCCAATGTGATATCCAAAGTGCCAGCATCACCATCATTTTGGCACTTTGGAGCTTCTAAAGTGCCACTTTCATATTTTAACTCTGTCGTTTTATATACAGTTTTTAGACCATTGTTCTCGGTAAACACATAGCAATAACCGCGATAAACTAAAATCACACTATCGCCATACTCTTGTTCTTTATCTTCAATGATACCTCTTTCAGTTTTCATAAGCTGCAATTTGCTTTTGCCGAATTGATACGCTTCAAACGCAAGTTCATCCATTCTATGAGTATCTTTAATCCCCATTCGCTCATACATACGCTCACGTGCGTGGTTGGTTATGTAAAGGGGATTTTTGCGAATATCTAAAAAGCCTTCTTCACTGTATAAATCGGTTTTATAGCATTTTACATTATAGTAGCGATTATATTTGCCTTGTCTGTTTCTGCCGACTTCGTTATAGCCTTGTCGATTATATCCTTCGCTATCATATTCAGGAATAATTTGTGGCTTTGGTTTTTGCGGAGTGCCTTTCGGTTTTCTTCTAAGTAGCAGTAAAAGGCATAAGAATATTGCAACAATTAGTATTATAGGTAGGTATTCCACTTTATTCACCTCTGTTTCTTTATTTTAGCAAAAAGAAACATAATTTGCAATGGATATAGAAAAACCCCCTTGGATTGCTCCAAGGGGATTCGTTTAGTTATTTGCTATTCCTTAATTCAGTTAAGAATTAGTCCTTTAAGCTTTCTGTGTGGCAGTTAGCAAAGTGGGGAAATTAGTGAACTTCCTTGACTCCTATGCTTTCTAAAAAATCGATTAACTCTTCTAAATACTTTAATCGTACAAAATTGATTGGTGGGTTATCCAAATCTCCATCATCACCACCTACAGCTTCATAACTTTCTTCGCAATAACACATATGTAAAAGGCGTCCCCATTTTCGAGCATCTTTATCTTTATCCCACATAGACTTAAAGAAATCTATACTTAAACTGTCAAACATCATATCAATCAAAGTATGTTCATTAAGATCATTTTCGATATCCACTTGCCTCACCTCTTACTTATAGTATAAATCACTATCTTTAAAATCTCAATTAAAATTTCGGTTTTGGTGTACTTAAAAACGGACTATATACAAAAATCCCCTTGGATTGCTCCAAGGGAATTCGTTTATTTATTTGCTTTTCCGAATAATTCAGTTAAGAATTAGTCCTTGATAGCTGCCTGTGGGGCGGTTAGCAAAGAGGGAAAACTATTCTACTCCATACTTTTCTTTAAATCTTTTCAAAAATGCTGATGCATCATCTCTTTCTTCTTGTGTGTTTCCCCACCAAAATTCACAATACTCGAAATTTGACATAATATCTAATACTGTTGGAGTATACACTCTTGTTATCCTTAAATTTTCAATCAAATTAATGGGAACGCTCTCAACATAATATCTTCCTCCACGACTTAGTCCCAAAACAGAAATTTCCGTTTTATTTTTGTTTGGTAATCTTTCATCCCACAGGCGTCCGCAGAGATATACCTTTGTATTTCCCTTAAATGCTGATGTTCCATATCTCAAAACACCATTTTCATCAATTCTCGTTTTCTTTATATTTCCCGCAACGGCATATCTCCATAGGTTTTCCACTTTCCTCACCTCTTGATTGTAGTATAAATCACCATTACACAAAAAGCAATTTATTTTTCCGTTTTAGTGTACTTAAAAACGGACTTAATGCAAAAATCCCCTTGGATTGCTCCAAGGGGATTCGTTAATTATTTGCTTTTCCGAATAATTCAGTTAAGAATTAGTCCTTGATAGCTGCCTGTCCAGCAGTTAGCGAAGTGGGGAAATATTCTTTCTTTTGGTTCATTTCTTCTTAGGAGTGTAATTAATGTTAAAATTTTTGCTTGCCTTTTCTAATTTTTTAAAGTCACATGATATTTTCACTAAAAACTCATTACCGTTAAGTACACCAAAGTATGTTTTTTGAGCATGGTCTAAAATATCAGCTTTCATTTTGTTGCATAATTGGATTTGGTTTTTCAACAAATTTCTGTATTTTACATCGGGCTCCTTTGAGATATCAAAACTGATTAGTGCATCTTTATGTACTGGAATCATATTATTAAAACCTAAAAGACCGTATTCTCCGTTTTTGAGCCTTAAAATGTGTTTACCAGATTTAATATTTGCATGATTCGGCTTAGGAGATTCCATTGGAACAAAATATTTGAATCCACCAAATGTAAATACTACTCCAACATAAGGTCTTTTAGCATCTTTGTTGTATTGTACTTTTTTATCCACTCCATGAAGATAACGTATATATTTATCTTCAATTTTATAAATCTTTAGATTCTCCATCTTTCACTTCTCCACTATTTGACAAATGGCGAAACGAAATCGTTTCGCCATTTTTTAGCCCCTACTTAACGGCAAGGGATTTCCGCTTTTTTAATTCCTGTTTTAACGGCATAGGATTTCCGCTTTTTTAGTTCCTATTTTCACGGCATAGGATTTCCGCTTAAGAAGGTGATTAATGACAACAATCATAATCACATAAATGTGGCACTGCCACAACTCTATTATATGTTGCAATTCAGAAAAAAGCAATAGTATTTTTTTACAAATTTCTTTTGATTATATATGAGTTCTGTTTTTATTTTTAGTAAAAAATCACAAAAAACCCCTTGGATTGCTCCAAGGGGTTTCGTTTAGTTATTTGCTTTTCCGAATAATTCAGTTAAGAATTAGTCCTTGATAGCTGCCTGAGTCGCCAAAGTTTGCAGGGGGAATTATGTACTGGGGCGAAATAGTCGCCCCTTTCTTGCGATTACCCTCCACATTCATCGGAATGGGAGAGTCGCCGCCGAAGTCACCACGAAGATGCCACCTGAAGCAGTCCTTTGAAACCTCGATTTTTTCTACAAAGGCTTCAATAACGCTTTCGGGGATATCACCATCGGTATCGAAATTGGTGTATTGCTCCAAGGCATAGCGGAGAACGGTTATCTTGCTTTCGTAGTCGATTTCTTCCTCTTCGGTTGGCTCAACCACCGGTGTCAGTTCTTCAATTTCAGCTTTGAGCTTGTCAATCTGCCTGTCCACCTCAGCACGTGCTTCTTGATAGTCATCACGGGTAATATCACAATTGCTGAGCAAATCCACAAGATTTCTGCGTTTGGTGTTGGCTCTGTCAAGCTCTCGTCGCTTTTGCTCAATAAGCTTTGAGTTATCTTGCACCTGCACCTCGGTATCGCTGATATGTTCTTCAAGCAAGGAGTTTGCAATCTCCAATACCTTTTGCTTGTTTATAAGGAAGTGACGGAAGATATAGTTTGCCATCATTTGCAGCTTCCATTCGGCAATCATTGGCGACTGACAAATGCCGTCAATTGGCAGTCCACGCTTTAGGCGACTTTTGATAGTGCCTGTCTGCGTTGTGCCGTAGCATTGGTAGCCGAAGAACTTTTCGCCGTTAGCGTTGGTTCTCCATTTGCGACGGTTAAACCTCCTGCCACAAGAGCAGATCATCAGTCTGCCCCATACGGTCTTTGGTGGTGTCACACCCGTCAGTTTTCTTCCTGTGGTTGGATTTTTTAGTTTTCCCGTTTTGCTTTTCATAATTTTTTGCACCCTTTCGTATTCTTCAACGGTTATAATCGGCTCGTGTCTGCCTTGCACTTGTGTTAATGCCATTTCACCGTAGTTTTTTACCTTTTTCTGCACCAAAAAGTCGGGAGTGTATTCCTTGTGGTAGGTAATGATGCCGCAGTAAAATGAGTTTTTGAGTGTTTGGGAGATTCCCGTGCAATGCCAATTCGGTAGTCCCGTAGCAGTCCTACGCCCCGTTCGCTCCATTTCATTTTTTATCGCCATCAGTCCGTGTCCCTCAAGGTACATATCGAATATCCGACGTACCGTTTCAGCTTGTACGGGATTGATATTAAAATCCACCTGCTTTTTGTTGCCCTCCACGATTTTCTCCACTCGGTCATAGCCGAGGATATTGCCGTTGCCGTAGAACACGCCCTTTTCATTGAGATCTGTTGACCGCTTTTCACTCGGATGGAGGTCTTGCGGCTTTCGTCCTGTGCAATGCTCGCCATTATGGTCAGGCGAAGCTCGCCGTCGCCGTCAAAGGTTTTGATATTATCGTTGATAAAGAAGACCTCTACACCGATGCGGCGAAGCATCTTTGTAAAGTGCAGGGTTTCTTCGGTGTTTCGGGCAAATCGGGACACCTCACGGGTGATGATTAGGTCAAACTTGTGCGCTTTGGCATCTTCAATCATCTGCGTAAAGCCCGGTCGCTTTTCCGCCGAGGTTCCCGTGATACCCTCATCAATATAGCGGTCAATTAAGTTCCATTCGGGGTGGTGGTCAAGGTATTGCTGATACCATTCCAGCTGATTGCTGAGAGCAGATATCTGCGCTTCGTGCTCGGTGGAAACACGGGCATAAATCACCACCCTTCGTTCGTCAAATTCATTGTATCGGTACATCATCCGGCTTTTTCTCCTTCCTGCTGAATGGTGAAATTGAATTTTGAGGCATCCACCACGTCAGCGTGCTGATTTACCATATTCCGAAACATATATAACGGAATTTTGCCGTCGTGATAAAGCTGTTCGCAAAGCTTTAAGGCGGCGAAAATATGGTTGGGATTGTTATCCTTAATAATTGTAATCATAGTGCTCCTCCTTTACAAATGTGCGATTTTTATCTCGCATCACGGTTTCGCTGTCGGTGGCGGTGCAAAAGTTCTAAGCCTTTCAGGATATCTTTCTTTATCTGCTGTTCGGTGTAGGATTTGGGGAAATATCCGTTGAAATCCTCTCTGCGAAAACGCAAATGCTCCTGCTGGTTCGGCTTTTCTTCCGACATGATTTCGTATGTTTGATCTTTGGTTAGCACACAGTCCTGCGATAATTTTTTGAGCCGTATGCTTTGTGCGTGGGATGGCGTGCAGTCGTTCAACTCAATGGCATCAAGCAGGATTCGCTGTTCATCCTCTGTCAAGAATGAGATTTCCACCGCCGGACTGAATGCGATTTTGCCTTCATCTACTTTGTTGAGCATTTCGGGGATCAGGTATGTTAGGCGGATATACCTTTGAACTTGGTTTCGACTGTCACCTGCCGCTTCACCTATGAAAGCATCAGTTCGTAACTTTGTCCCAAGTTGGGACAAACTACTCCTACCTTGATGATTTAGTGCTTCTTGCTTAAGTTTATAAGCAAACGCCTTTTCGCTGGGGAGAATTGTTTCTCTTTGCAAATTTGCATCTACCATTGCGATCACCGCTTCATCATCTGTCATTTTCCGAACGATTACGGGCATTGTTTTGAGCCCTAACACTTGACACGCCGCAAGCCTGCGGTGTCCCGATATTAGCTCAAACCCGCCGTCCTCAAGAGGTCGTGCAAGGGCGGGGGTTATCGCCCCGACCTTGCGTATGCTTTCAATCATTTTATCCATTTCCTCTCCCGACTGAATTTTAAAAGGATGATCCTTGAATGGGTGTAGCTCCTCAAGGGGAATATTGTGTATTCGCTCCAAGAGCGCATCGTCTCTTTCCGCCTGCGTTGAAAAAATAGCATCAACGGGGATCGGCGGCAGAATAAAGTCTGATTTTCTTGCCATTTATATGACCTCCTTTTTCGCTTTTTTGAGTAGCTTGATTAGTTCGTCAATCTCATCGGGGTAAAATGCAATGCCTTTTAGAGGCTTACCGTTTCGCCAACGTCGCACGTCGATACACGGTGCGTTGTCGCTCCACTTGATGATATTGATCTCCTTTGTGTCGTTGCGGTTTTCTCCTGCAACTCCGATTTTCTTGATGATTTTGTATTCAAACATTTTTGTTTCCTCCTAAAGTTTTTCAATTTGTTTTAAATAGGTTTCGCCCTTACTGCTTTGTTCGTAGACAAGCCTGAGTCTTGTGCCGTTGTCCATTTCGTAGAAGCCTAAATACCTCTGCCACCAGAACACCGGCGTTATGATCTTTCTTCCGTCTACCAACCGAAGAAAAAGGCGAAGCATACCGCCCCTTGCTTCCGCTTTCATTTCGAGCGTTCCGATATATTCACCGGGCTTGTCCATAAAAGCATAATCGCAGGTGACGATTCCCGCATCCTGCATTTCTGCTCGGCTGTAGACCTTGTTGTTTGCCATTTGCTCACTCCTTTCTATAGATTAAAAGTTCATTCTTTTTCGGAGAGTAAGTTATATATTTATTTATATATTTAAGACCTCCGACTGTTTTTTGGTTTTTGCAACCACCTCCTTTCATTTATTTGGAATTACACCCCCGATTTGCACCCCCTCACTAATTAGGAATTTAGAGACCGCTTTTGCACACCCACCTCGAAGGAAAATTTTTATCCCTTCACTCATTTGGACAAGGGGTGCTGTTTTGTACACCCATTTGTCGGGATTTCAGAGAAAATATTTTTTGCCCTTCACTTATCTGCAATGAGAGCAGTGTTTTGGACACCCAAATCATCAAAAAATATTTACCCCTCTACTAATTCCCACTGGGAGAGGTCAAATGCACACCCTTTTTGAGAGAAAATTTTTATCTCCTCACTTATTTGCAATGGGAAAGGGTGTTTTTTAAGTCTGTTTGCAAAAATTCCTTTCACTTGTTCCCACAGAGCACCCGCAAATTATCGGGTGTTTTTAAAAAGTTCTCTCACTAATTCGCACAGAGAAATGCCGATCGTTCACCCTGTTTTGAAAAATAGGCATAAAAAAAGACGCCTATCTTTCGATAAGCGTCAAACGAACTGTTGAATTTCAAAAAATGATAACACAAATGAATTTTTGTTTCGATTTTTTATTGCTTTATTTGCGGTGTCGTGGTATAATACAAAAGAAAACATTAAACACAATGTGTTATCGTTTGTTGGAGGTAGGACATTGGAACATAAGGATATTATAAAAAACACAATTAGCGCCAACGGCGGTATTGCGAAGCTGTCTGCTCTCACATCCGCCGGAGTGCCAAAAGAGAAGATATATA